>DATKMG010000514.1:0-4489 GCA_035541995.1 Terriglobia bacterium | reverse complement strand
CGCCACCAATCTCCGTTCCATTCAGTACCAGGTCGTAAGCCTTGGCTCGAACGCTAGCAGGGTCTGTGTAGATCCTATCGAGATCCTGCTCGACGGGCGAAGTGAACGGATGGTGACAGGCGACGAATCGTTTCTCGGTTTCGTCGAATTCAAACATAGGGAATTCCGTCACCCAGAGCAACTTGTTGGTGTCAGGGGGTATCAGCCTCTCCTGTCTGGCTATTTGCAGGCGGACCGCACAAAGGGATTCGGCCACGACCTTCTTGCTCCCGGCAACGATGAGCAGTAAGTCCTGCGGTCCTGCTCTTGCCGCTTGAACCATCTGCCGGCATGAGGACTCTCCGAGACCCTTCAAGAGCGGAGACTGAATCTGTTCCCCCAGCACTTTGATATTGGCCAGAGTGTTGGCGCCGAAAACTTGTGCCACAGACGTCAGGTCGTCCAGTTGCTTTCTGGAATAACCTGCGCAGCCGGGCACACAAATCCCCTTGACCTGGCCTCCATGTTCCAGAGCGTGTTTGAAGGGTAGGAAATCGGTTTCTGGAAACAAGGGGGAGAAATCGACGAATTCCAGGCCAAATCGCAGGTCGGGCTTGTCGGAGCCAAATCGTTCTAATGCAACGCGATAAGACATCTGCGGAAAGGGTTGTGAGATCTGGATCCCCGCCACCGCAAAGATTTCAGCAATTAGAGGCTCCACTAAACGGAAAATAGACCCTGGGTGGGCAAATGAAGTCTCGATGTCAATCTGGGTAAATTCAGGTTGCCGATCCGCCCTTAGGTCCTCGTCGCGAAAACAGCGTACAATCTGGAAGTACCGGTCCATCCCGGCAATCATCAGCAATTGCTTGAATATCTGCGGCGACTGAGGGAGGGCATAAAAGGACCCAGGCTGAAGCCGGGAGGGAACCAGGTAGTCACGAGCCCCCTCTGGCGTTGACTTGGTCAAAAAAGGGGTTTCAATTTCATAGAAACCCTCGGAATCCAAGTACCGTCGGGCCGCCATGGTGACCTGGTGGCGAAGTCTGATGTTGCGTGACATCCGGAACCGGCGTAAATCCAGGTAGCGGTACTTGAGACGGAGGTCTTCGGAAGTTCCGATCTCATCCTCAATGGGGAAAGGAGGAGTCTTGGACTCGTTCAAGACTCGCAATTCCGTGACCAGAACTTCCACCTGGCCAGTTGTAATTTCCGGGTTGACAGTGCTTTCCTGGCGACGAATCACTTTCCCCTGAACCCCAATGACATATTCTGAGCGCAGGCCTTTGGCCTTCTCATGGGCCTCCGCAGAATGATCGGGGTTGAACAGGACCTGAGTCACCCCTTCGCGGTCCCTGATGTCGATGAAGATCAAATGACCCATATCCCTTCGGCGGGCCACCCAGCCCATCAGGACTACATTTTTTCCTACATCGTCCGCGCGAAGTGCTCCGCAAGTATGAGTTCTTTCCAGTTCGTTAAGCAGATCCAAAACCAAAGTCTCCCTCCCGTTTGCCATAAGATCTGACCGGCTGAGGGGTCGTCTCAGCGGCTTTTGCGATCCACTCATAAATCTCTCCCAGGCCCACTTCCCGCTGTTCACCGCTGCTCATCCGTTTCAGAGGGTACATCCCACTCTTCAACTCGGCCTCTCCCAGCATCAAGACAAATTCGGCTCCGAGCCGGTTTGCCAGTCTCATAGCGCTCTTCAGGCTTCGGGGCTCAAAATCGAGGAAGCACTTGACCCCTCTCCGGCGCAAGTCCCGGGCTAGAAGAGCCGCCTGTTCAAAGGCTACCTCACCGAGAGGCGCCAGGAAAAGCTGAGGGGCCAGCACAGGTACAGATGAAGCTGCCTCTTGGAGCACAAGCAGGACTCTTTCCAGCCCGAGGGCAAATCCAAAGCCAGGGAGGGGGCCCCCACCTAGTGCTTCAGAAAGGCCGTCGTAACGACCTCCACCAATCAAGGTATTCTGAGCCCCCAGAGACTGGCTCGTAATTTCGAAGGTGGTTCGCGTGTAGTAATCCAGGCCCCGCACCAGTCTTGGCACCCGCGTGTAAGAAATGCCGCGCTGGTCCAGGTAGGACTGAAACTTTTCGAATGGTTGTTGGCATTCGGGACCCAGGAAATCCGTAATGACCGGCAACGATTCAATGAGAGGTTGGCACCCCTCCACTTTGCAGTCCAAGACCCGGAGCGGATTGGTGGTAGCACGTCGCTGACAATCGCCGCAAAGCTGATCTTTTTTAAGATTCAGCTCCTCCTTGAGCCGCTCCAGATAACGGGGTCTGCATTCTCGACACCCGATCGAGTTAATCAGAAGGGCGTGATTGCCGATTCCAATACGTTCCAGGAAAAGTAGCAGCATTTCCAAAATTTCCGCTTCAATAGCCGGGTTGTCAGATCCTAGCACCTCTGCCCCGATTTGATGGAACTGCCTGTAACGCCCTTTTTGGGGCCGTTCCCGCCGAAACATCGGACCCAGGTAGTAGAGCTTCAGGATTCCCGACTCTTGGAACAACCGGTTTTCGATCACGGAACGCACAACCGGTGCTGTTCCTTCGGGGCGAAGCGTCAGCGACTTTTCGTCCCGATCTTCGAAAGTATACATTTCCTTCAAGACAATGTCGGTGTCTACCCCTACTCCGCGCGCAAAGAGCTCGGTGGCCTCAAAAATGGGAGTCCGGATTTCAGAGAACGAATAAAGTTCGAGGATCTCCCTAGCTGAGGACTCAACACGGTCCCAGAGAGTTGTTTCGGGGGGGAGAATATCTCGCGTTCCCTTTATGGCTCTAATCATAGGGAAGTAACCCACCAGTTGCATTCGGGCTGCAGGCTGCAGCCTCGAGACCCTGTCAAAAAGAGAAACGCTAACACAAACGAAGTCCCCCTCGCAAGCGCGGCCGCATCAGATGCGATCAATGGACCTCGGTCTTTCGGTCAGACAAAGGCATCAACAGACGCAGAAGCCAGAGCAACAAGCATCCCACGGCTGACCCCGAGAGCGTCCCCCAGCCAATTCCGAAGGTCAGATGGCCATAAATATGCCGAAGATGGAGGGGGTCGTCGACCCCAAGAGAATACTCCGGGCGGGTAAAAACATTTTCGGTTCCGGTAAGCACGGAAAAAACGATAGCCAGAATGATCAAACCTGAAGCCCACACGTGGATTAGCAAGCTGGACAGCACCACATTTGTGTACCCCCCGAACCGTCGCACATGAATAAGCAAGACCGCCAGCATCACCGAAAACGAGGTCGCCACAGTCACACTTAAAATCCGCAGCCACCAGGCAGGCAGGTGGAGGGCCGCTGCCATCAGACGGAGAGACCAGATTGTCGTCAGCAAGATAAATAGCGGAGTCAACAATCGAATATGATCACGAAGCCGCTGCCCAACGACTCTCATATTTTCTCCTCCGGGCTACCTTGTGGCCCGCACCAGCATCAAAGTCATGTCGTCATCGAGCTCGTTTCCAGACCAAGCTTCGACTTCTTCCAGAATCAAGGATTGGATAACTGCTAGAGGTTTGCCAGCATGCTGGCGAACCAGGTCTTCCAGGCGGGATTCACCAAACTCCTCCCCAACCCGAGAGACAGCCTCCGTGATCCCGTCAGAGTACAGGACCAGCATGTCATCCGGCTGCAGAATCAATCTCCCGACTTGAAATTCCGCCGAAGGGAACATCCCTAAAGGAGTACCTCCACGAACGAGTTGTTGGCCTTGACAGGACCCAAGCAAGATCGGGGGATTGTGTCCCGCATTGACATAGGAGAGGCACCGTTGAGTAGCGCACCAATCCGCATAAAAAAAAGTGGCAAATCGAGATGCATCGGTCACTTGGTGCAAGTGCTGATTCAGCTGCTTGCACACCTGGGCTGGCGAGGAATTCGAGGCAACCAGAGTTCTGAGGAGCGCCTGGAGATTGGCCATGAGAATGGCTGCGGAAATGCCTTTGCCGCTGATATCTGCAATGCCAAAGACCAGATGTCCATCGGAGAGCTTAATGACATCATAATAGTCACCGCTGATCCCCCGGGCCGGAATGCATATCGCCGAGAATTCCAAACCCTCTCCCTCAGGCAGATGGCGGGGAAACAAAGCCCTCTGCACTTCCAGAGCAAAGCTGAGCTCGGCTTCCTTTCGAGCCAACTCTCGACGGCTGGCCTGTAACTGGAGGCGCAGGCGATAGAAGAGTAATGCTAAGACTGATGCGCCCGTCGTGCCCCCTAAAGTCAAGGCCCAGGTAAGGAGAACCGATCGCTGTAAGAGATCGTGCCCCAGATAGAGTAAGACAGCCGCAACCAGTAGAAACGTGATGAAATAGAGCTTGTCGCGCACGGATCCTTTCAGTTGGGGCATCACCAACAGATTCTCCTGGGGGCACACGATTGGGTAGACCTCCATCGGACGCAAATCGGCCGGAGTCTCAAACCAGTTACTTGGATTGCTTGACCATGGTCCGGAGTTCGAAATGTCGTTGGGCCGATTTGCGCAAGACCTCGGGAATATT
>DATKMG010000513.1:0-14561 GCA_035541995.1 Terriglobia bacterium | reverse complement strand
AGAACCATCAGCCAGAAAACCGGCGACCAGCGGATCTTTCTGAAGGGAATATACAATATGCAAGCAGCGAGGTAAGACTGCCCGATAAGCCCGAGAATTTCCCAATAGCCAAAATCCAGCCAAGCCACCTGGCCATCAGGAGTTCTTCGCCTGAAAATGGCGAAGACTGCGACAACCATCAGCAGGCCAACGTATTTCAGGATCGCATAAAGACGCTGGCGGTGTTCCGAACGAGAGTACACATTCCAGAAAAGGATGATTCCGGCAAGTCCCAGCAAGGCCCAAGCCCTTTCACCGATTCCGGTCAACTCCGGATCCACCTTGCTGTGGTTTGCCAGGAAAATACCCATGACAATGAGGGCGAGGGAGCGAAAGACAACATGCATCCACAGCCTCCAGGTCGAATCGCCCTTGTCAAGCCGGCGCTGGATGGCCAGAGGAATTGCCATCCCGACAATAAATAGAAATTCAGGAAAGACCATGTCTACGTAAGTCATTCCATCGGCCCCAGGGGGCATGTGATAGTTCCACCAGGGTAATCCCTTGACCCCGGACAGGTCATTGACAAAGACCATCAACATCATGGTGAGGCCTCTGAAAATGTCCACCGATAATACTCGAGACCGTTCAACTACATTGGCTGTGTTTGTGCTCATCTGAATGATTTCCTGAACTTTGGGAGAACTCCTTCCAAAGAATCATGCCATTCTTCAAGTGGTCTTGAACCGAACGGTAAAATCGCAGCTCTTTCCGCCCCGCAAAACCGAATTGGTTAACTCCACGTTTGCGGGTTTTCCGAGTCCCTGTTCAAAAATGGCCTTCACATCAACAGTCATTCGCGTTCTATGCTGTCCCTCTTGAGACCGGTTGGGACGATATGTTCCCCGGCATCCTTATGGGGCCTCTCGCGATCGTTTGTAGAAATGGGAAACCGGCGAGACATGAGTCACTCGAGTACCATGAAGGACTGTAGAAGTGCCTGGCATGAATTCCGGGAAAACCCGAGATTAACGGAGTGAGGGAAAACTCCTGCCGCAGCGTGGCCGAATCGAGGTTAACACTACCACCTTAGGACATGCGCGTCAACCAGTCGCGCGTTGGTCTAAATGTGAGCCCGAGGTGCGTTTGAGTACTGTAGCTTAAGAAAATGACACGCTAAGAAAGGTCGGAAAAGCAAGTGAATCCGAACATGAATGGCCACCACGGCAGTAGCTTTTGGACATCCTTCGAGAGGTGCAGCAGCAGAATGCCTCTGCTTCCCCTGAGAGCCCTGTACAAGCGAAGTAAATTAGTCCAGGCCCAGAGTGGGGCAGGAGCTCCTCGCCCTGCAACTGGGACGACGGTTCCGAGTTCCGTCGGGCTGCCTGGGATCGCCGACGCCCACATCGGCAACCGAGCTGGGGCTCGGCGATCCCGGCCTCCTGTCCCTTCACATATATCCAAAACCCAGAGCCAAGGCACCTGGGGTTGTATGGCGGCGATGCTAAGCTTCCGGCTTGGGTTTCCGGTCGTGGATACGCAGCGGCGCATCCCTATCCTGAAATTTCTTCCGCATTTTCTCTCACTTGGCGGGGCATCCAAAGGTCAAATCTTCTTCAATAATTCCTTCCAGCGTTTCCAGGCTTCGTCGTGAGCTTTCTTGTTGGCCTCATTGGTATCAGGTGCTTCGCCGGCCCGCATGAAACCATGGCCAGCACCATCGTATGTAACGGGCTCATAGATCTTGCCTGCCTTTTTCATCAGTTCTGTTGATTGTGGAATGGTGGCATTGACACGAGCATCATTGCCCCCATAAAAGCCGTAGACAGGACATTGGATTCGGGTAATATCCTCTTCTTTGTCCGGGCCAGTACCGTAGAAGACGTAGGCCGCTTTGATTGATTGGTTGTTGGTAGCCTCGCGGAATGTCTGACTGCCCCCCCAACAAAAGCCAGCCACGACTACTTTCCCGTTGCAGGCGGGCAACTTGGCGACATAATCAATCGAGGCATTCAGGTCTGCTGTCACTTGCTCCGGGGGTAGCGATGAGACAGCCTTTGTAATTGCATCTCGTCCTGGGAATTCGGCAGTGCCGCCTCCGCCAGGCGCCATACCCGATAGAAAATCAGGAGCAAGGGCAATATAGCCAGCCTCGGCCAGTTGGTCCGCGACACCGCGCGCCCAGTCGCTCAACCCAAAGATCTCGTGGATCACGACCACCGCGACTGCCCGATCTTTGACTTCAGGATAAACAATGAAACCCTGCAGCTCACGTGTGCCGGCCTTCACCTTCACCCACTCCTGATGGCGTGTGGATTTTTCGAGTTGTGCCTTCGCCCAATCCTGGGCAGTTGCCGTTGTGGTTGTCAACAAAAGTCCGGCAATTAGAATCAACCATCTAAACATAGCTCCTCCTGGCTAGGTGTTATCCATCTGTGTTTGTGCCAGTTCTGGGCCCAGGCGTGTGCTCGCCTTGGCTGTTGACTGTTCCTCAATATGCGACATCTCGGATTTGGAGTTACTCAATCTCGAGCGCTCACTATTTCTCTCTTCGGGGATTCACGATACCGATCATAACCCACCCCCCCCCAACGTCAGATCCCGAGGTTCGGGATCTGCGGTTCCGCTTGTCATTTTCGAGTGCACCCCTCCTGCTCAGTCATCATTCCCCCTCACCAGCGTCACGGCCCACTCTGGATAAGGGGCAGCACTCCCTTTCATTGCGTGCCAAAGAATGCGATTCAACAAGTCTTCCGGGCAGGCATCCGCTCTCTTGAAATTGAGCTTTGTCGAAAGTCGGGCGAGTTTGCGCAAAAGCGGGTCAGAAATCTCTTCTGGAGGCGGATTCATTTCATCGAGCGGAATGTTATTCAGGACAGACTCAAAGGGGGTGAAGTCGGCTTGCCCGGTAAAACAATCAAACATCGGCGCGGTAGCCGCGTCGAATTGATTCATGGGGGGCAAGCCCAGTATCTGCTCGATCGTTCGCAGGATGCTAATGGTGTTGTATTGGATGCTGACGATTTCCCCGCGCTTGGTGTACGGACTGACACAGTAAGCCGTCGTGCGATAGCCGCTCACGTGGTCCCAGCCGTCTTGAGGATCGTCTTCGATGCCGAAAATGACCGTTTCCGGCCAGAAACGGCTATGACTGATCGCCTCGACGATCCGGCCGAATGCAAGATCATTGTCAGCCACATAGGCGGCTGGAGTCGGATAGCCTCCGTGGCTGCCGTGGGTATGATCGTTTGGTAAACAAATGATGACGAGGTTGGGAAAGGTTCCCTTCTTTTCGAACTCATGGAGTTCGTTGATAAAAAAGCGAGCTCGAAAAAGATCCGGCACTTCCAGACTCCAGCCCACCGTATTCACGGCCATATAGGGCCGAAGAGTTTCCACTCCCGGCTTGCTGGCGAAGGTAATTTCCCCCTGAGGGTCCGAAAACTCTTTCCAGCATGCCCTCCAGTCCGGATCTTCTTTGCGTAATGAATCGGCCCAATGGACCTCAGGGAGGGCAAACTCACCATAGTCACGCAGTGTCTTGCCGTTCCGTAGCGCGTTGTCCCAGATGAAACCGCTGGGAGCGTAAGCGAGAGCGTCAATTTCATCTTCGCCCATACCGTCAGGATAGCTCCGCGGCCAACCGGCAAAAGACTTCTCCAGATAGTCTGTACCGAAGGCCGCAGTCGACCACTGGTGGCCGTCAGCGCTGAGGATACCGCTACAGTATGTATTGTCAAGAAGAACAAACTCCCGAACGATCTTGTGCTGGTTGGGTGTGACGTGCTCGCCAAAAATGCATAATGCCGGATCGCCGTTCCCCTTGCCGATGGCCCCGAGGACCTGGTCGTAGGTGCGGTTTTCTTTGATCACATAAACGACATGCTTGAAGACACTCGGTTCTCCGATTCGTGTCGGGATCGGTTTCGGAGCTTGACCACCGCGCGCCGGGAGCGTGGCCAACGCAATCTGCTCGCGGCGGTAGTTCTCGTAGACGGTGGCCGAGAGTCGGGGCAATTCCGACTCCTTCGGAACTGACACCAGGGACAAAGAGCCGGAATATTGGTGGGAATTGTAGCCCTCACCGCCGCTGTCCGGGTCTCGTCCCTTCTGGGACCTGAAACCCTTGATGTTGGCGATACAAAGTCGTTTCAGCTTCGGGTGGTACACGACGGCGCCAGGAAACCAACCGACGGGGATCAGGCCCAGCAACTGGGACTTGCGGCCACCAGGGTCAAATTGAACAACTGCAATGGCGTTCTGGGTACCATTGGCAACATAGAGGAACCGGCCCTTGCGGTCGAACGCTAGTGCGTTCGGCGAGGCTCCGAAGAGATCAGCGGGGGTTTGTTTAGTCCAGATGGTCTCGACAACCTTGTCTGTGCGGGTTTCTATGACGCTCAAGTTGTCGCTGGCTGCATTCGCGCAGACCACGAAACGACGGTCGGGAGATAGGGCGAGGGCTGAGGCATGCAATTGGACACCAACTTGCGATCGCGTGGTTCCCGTGTTCAAATCGATGACGGTCACTGACCCTTCTCGCGCGACTCCGGTCACGGGATCTATCCTCACTTCGGTGCCCCGACCCGCCGGGCCTACCGTGTCGCCGGGCTCCGGTCGGTTTCCGCCCCAGTTGCTGACGTAGGCCTTCGATCCGACCAGGATGACGTCATAGGGTGCGACACCGACGTCGAAGAGTCGTAACAGTCTTCCGCTGGAAGCCTCAAACTCGCCAAGGCGATTCGAGAGGTTGAGCGCGACGTAGAGCTTCTTATCGTCGGGAGAAAGAGCCAGACCAGCGGGAATCTCCTCCTGACGCCGGGGGGCGGCAGTTGGCGGCAGGGAATAGGAAGAGAGAACACTGACTTTGCCGTCGGAAGCCACACTGAAAACTTCCACGCTGCCGTTCACATTGCTCAAGTAGATCCTTTTACCGCTGTGGGAGAAGACGAGGCCGGTGTAACTCAACTGGCCCTCCTTGGCGGGTTCCAGGATGTTCTGCGAGGACAGAGGCGGAGTGGAGGCCCGGTCGGAGGGCAACCGAACTCGTTGACGAATGGCCCCGGAAGCAGGGTCAATAACTATGAGTTCGTTTGTCAGGCCCGATGTGATCAATAGTCGTCCGTCGGGACTTATGGACAGCGCTTGCGGGCGCAATCCAGGGAGTTCCACCTGCCGACCCACCGGGGTGACGATCTGACTGACAGGCAGATTTGTACAATTACTTGGGGAAACTCCAACTACTTCAACCGGCCCCCTTTGTACTTCCGACCAGGCGGCCGTGCAAGCGGCCACGGACACGGCAAGAATTACCCGGGAAATGTGATTGCCCGACGAAAGAAGACGCCTGTCAATTGCCAATAGCTTCCCCTTCATCATCCTCCAGCCTCGGCTTGCGCGCCTCCGCTTCTGCGAGCCACCCACGTTTCAGCTTTTCAGCCGGGATGCTGGAGAGATAGGGCTTTATGTCGAGGATCGGCGTGCCGTCCAGCATGTCGACGCCACCGACGTGCAAGCTTGGCCCGTTGCGTCCAAGTAACTGCACTACCGTAAGGCCGAGCGGGTTCGGCCGTCGCGGTGAGCGGGTTGCAAACACACCGTGGGGACGGTTGTCAGTCGGTGGGTTCGCTATTAAGTCGAAGCCTTCGACTTGATCGAAGACCCAAATAACAAACAGATGCGAAAACCCCTCAATGTCAGTCAGTCCCGACTCGAACTCCGGCAGGATTTCCAGGACACCCTCGACGTCATGCCGCGCATCAAGGCCCTTGGGGATTTGGGAGGTTTCTGTGTAAGGGCTTCGCACTTTTCCGATAGCTTTCATGGTGAACATTGGCCATCCCTCATTCAAAAGGGTCACCGTTCTCGGGCTTTTGATGCAAGAATTTGTTTCCGGGCCAAAACGCAGGGATTAGACATTTCTCTTCGCGACCGAAGGGTGCGGCACTTTGGAGTGCGGCGGCTCGACTGGCAAGCCAGCGCACTCCAAAAAAGGTGTCTCAAATATCCAAACTGCAGAACCCCTGCGGAGTTCACCTTGGCTCAAGTTGACACCATGATTACCGCCTCCCTACGCTGTCTTCGTCATCTCAACTATTTCTTGTCTTTCGGTTCTGCAGAAAGTGAGACGGTTGCGGGCTCTACGTTCCAGCCATCCACTCTCAATGTTGCTCGCTTTCCGAGGGCACCCGGCTTGAGGTATCGTGCTGTAATTTCTTTTGACTCACCCGGCATCAGCGCCAGATAATTGTCTTCCCACAATACGGGAAGTATTTCTTCTTCCGAATCGCCCTGACGTATGCCGAGATGGACCTGGAACGCTAGATTCAGGCTTGGATTGTGAAGTGAGATACGAACCAGGTCAGCATCCGGATTCTTCTCTACCTTGGCTTTTGCCTGCATCCGGACTTGCGGCAGACGATTGAGCTCAGTCAGGTCTTCGAATATTGCAATCGGCGTAAAGGCGGTATCCGGAGTCTTATCCCACGCAAGCGTAGAAAGCTGGGCCGGGAGCCAGTAGAAGTTGGAACTGACCTCTTTCCCGGACTTATTGCGGAGCGAGAGCTTCAGGAAGTACACAGCCTTAGCAGGTTCAGGAGCGAAAGCTGGAAGGGCCAGTATCTGCTTGGAGCTGTCGGGTTCGACGTCCGTCTTCACCTCCTTCGAGAATATCTCCTTGAGATTGAAGTCTGTCAGACGCGCTGTGAGGGCCAACCCGGAGAATGGCTCCTGCCGGCTGTTGACGACGACCACACTGCGGTCATCATAAGAATATTGAACGTGTAGCGGCTCACAGGCCTTCTTGGTTCCGAAGTAGCCTCCTGCCGGATAGAGGTAATAGTCGTACAAATGCCAGTAGAGTGATGGCCAGGCATTGTTCAACATCCATTGGATAACGCCTGTGGAGATATACTTGTTTCGCCCATAGGCCTCGAACATGGCTCGTTGTCCGTCATACGCCATGGCCTGAGATTTCCTGAGGTAATCCTCCAATCTCGAAGCCGGACCGTAGGTGGCATCCATCGCCTGGTTGTAGCGGTTCAAGTTCTTGAAACGCTCTCCGGCATTGTGATAGTCCCAGACCTCGTCGATCGGCCACAAGTGCTCCTTAGGGAGCATTTTGTTCAGACTCTGCAAAGGGGGAATGGCGGGGCCAGGACTGGTTTCTGTGTTGTAGCCAAAAGCACCGCCATACTTCTTATTGTCAACAAGCCAATAGGAGGGTGGCTCGTAATCATACGGCCCGGGCATCTTTACGCCAGATGGACCAGTCACGGTGGTGGAGTCACCCGCGGCAGAAGAGACACTTGGATTCGGCCAGTCCGTCTCTTTAAGGACCTGCAAATAGGCACGCTCCACATCTTCTGGCGGCGGACCATCGCTGCCGTTGAGCCAAACCAACATGCTGGGATGTCGGCGCAATCTGAGCGCCTGACTTCGCAATGATTCGCGAGCCACTTCCAGAGTGACCGGCTTCCACTTCTTCCAACGCTCCCAGATGTCACAACAACACCAGCCAGCCATGATGAGGATTCCCTTCTCGTCAGCCTGGTCAAAGAACTCATCGTTCCCTAACTGTGCTTCAAGCCGGATGGTATTAAGGTTCATTTCCTGCACGTACTGGAAATGGGCTTCGAGTGTGTCAGGAGAAGGATGACGCAGCAACATGTCATGAGCATATGCGGCACCGCGTATCAGTATTTTCCTGCCGTTAATGCGAAACAGGCGATGTCCTCTTTCTGTCAGTTCAGAAGTCACTTCGCGGATTCCAAAGCGCACCTGTTGGGCGTCGGACAGTTTGCCCTCCGTGGAAAATCGAACGGCAAGGTTAAGTAGGTTTGGTGTCCCGACTTCTCGGGGCCACCACAGCTTTGGCTGCTTGACTCTCAATTCAGGAAACTGTTGGGGGGCAAACTGGACGGAGCGGGTCTCATGAGGCTGCAGGCTTAGATTCTGCCGGAGGTGGACATTGTCGACCAGGGCTTCCAGCTCACCTGCGACTGGTTTATCCGTTGCGTTGTGCAATTGAGCCATCACGGTCAAATCCGCCTGCTGTAAAGATGTGTCAGGGAAATGCGTGACCACTTGCGGAAAACGGATGCTCACTGGTCCGGTAGTGTCGAGATAGACCCCTCTCCAGATTCCCATGTTCTTGTCTGGAGGTGTGGGGTTCCAATCCACCCAATTGATGGCAAGGTCATTTTCGGTGGGAGCAAAAACTTCGAGGGCCAGGACATTGTCCTGCCCTGGAAGCAGCAGCCGGGTGACATTGAGTTCCAAGATTCTGTACGCGCCTGCAATGTCACTGGCGTCGGCAATTTTGCCCCCGTTCAACCAGACGTTGGCTCGATAGTTGATCCCCTGGAAATGCATCCAGATGGTCCTACCCTCGTATTCCCGGGGCACCTTGAACTCGGTCCGGTACCACCACGAACAGGCATACGGGCTGTCTTTGTCCATCGGCAGATGGTTGAAAACGGCCCCTATCCGGTAGGTCATCCCCGGGAAATTTCGCAGGTTCATCCCAAAGTAAGGATCCGGCAACTCGCCTGCTGCCACTTGCGCTGCCACGACTGTCGAAGGGACCGCCGTCCGATACCAACCATGCGGTTGGAAGGTTTTCGATGCGATGATCTCTCCGCCCTCGCTAACTTTGCGAGAGGATTGCAGAGTCCAGGCGTCGCGCAATGGCAACGGTGCCGGAATGGGTGCTGCCGATGTCGCGACACCAGGTTCGGCCAGAACCATCCCCGAGATGAGGAAGCACACTAAAAATGAAATATCCTTGGTATAAATCCGAATGACGGTCTTCATGAACTGTTCCTCGCTATAGAGTCTGTTCCGTCCTTCGTGCTGACACTGCTTACGGACGTCGCATGACCAACTAGACAAGACTGGCCACCAGGTCGCCAACTTCTCGAGTGCCATAGCCCATTTTCCCTGCCGACATACTCTTCAGTTTCTCGGCAACGACTTTTTGTACTGACTTCTCGACTGCCAAAGCGGCGGTCTCCTCTCCGAGAATCTCCAGCATCATTTGTCCGGCCATGATGGCAGCCAGTGGGTTGATGACATTCAGACCTGTGTACTTGGGGGCCGACCCGCCGATCGGCTCAAACATAGAGACACTCTGCGGATTGATGTTTCCGCCCGCGGCAATCCCCATCCCACCCTGAATCATGGCTCCCAGATCCGTGATAATGTCGCCGAACATATTGTCGGTCACGATGACATCGAACCACTCCGGGTTTTTGACCATCCACATGCAGGTGGCGTCGACGTGGGCGTAATCAGTCTTGATGTCGGGATACTCCTTGGCTACCTCGTAAAAGGTCCTTTCCCACAGGTCGAATGCATAGGTCAAAACATTGGTCTTTCCACACAACGTCAGCTTCTTGGCTTGGCCTCTCTTACGGCAATACTCGAAGGCAAATCGCAAACAACGCTCCACTCCCTTTCGAGTGTTAATCGACTCCTGTACCGCCACCTCGTCGGCTGTTCCCTTCTTGAGAATCCCTCCGGCACCTGCGTACAGTCCTTCACTATTCTCACGAACGACCACAAAGTCGATCTCATTCGGGCCCTTGTCTCTCAGTGGAGTTTCAACGCCTTGATACAGCTTTACAGGTCGCAAATTAATATACTGGTCAAGGGCAAAGCGAAGGTTTAAGAGGATTCCTTTCTCTAATATCCCCGGTTTGACATCCGGGTGTCCAATCGCTCCCAGGAAAATGGCATGGAATCGCTTTAATTCCTCAATGGCTCCCCCAGGAAGCGTCTCCCCCGTTCGTTTGTAGCGCTCTCCCCCAAAGTCAAAGTTGTGGAACTCTAAACTAAACCCGAACTTCCGAGATGCGGCCTGAAGGACCTTCATTCCTTCAGCAACCACTTCAGGTCCGGTTCCATCTCCTGGAATCACTGCGATCTGGTAAGACTTCGACATGAAGCTGCGCCTCCTCTTGAAAATAGATTTTCCTTGCCGCTTTTATGAAAATGCGAGTTTGAAGGTGGTCGCCGCGCTCCGTCGCGGCGAACTCCCGGGCCGAACTCGTCGCCGCTCGGAGATCGGCTCCCACACTCCCCCCAAGACCAGAATTTTCATCCGCGGTGGTGAGCTTGGAAAGGCCATTCGGCGCTCTTGTGAAGTATGAGAGCCAAGAGTCAACGGGCAATATAGACTCGATTGGTAAGAGAGTTAACCCGCCGTGGACGGGGTCAATTCACAGTGCGTGTAGGCTCACCCCGTCTAAAGGACATCCAAGTGCAGCTCAGGAACTGGTCACCGATGTCGGACTTGGCGATGTACGGTGGCGCAGTTCCACACTCTCCCGGGCATAGATCGCCTTGTTCACTGCGTTCAAGTAAGCTCGTGCCGTGGCGTCAATGGTGTCCAAGCTGGCGGCCTTCGCGCTGAATGTTTTTCCGTCGAATTCCACATGAACAAAGACCTCCGCCACCGCATCTTTTCCTTCCCCGACGGCCTGCACTGCATAATCGATCAGTTTTCCAGGCATGCCGGTAATTCGGTCAATGGCTCGGTAGATCGCATCGACAGGCCCGGATCCGGTGGCTGCCTCTGTCAACACATCATCATTCCGCGTCAGCTTGACCGTTGCCGAGGCAATTGCCTGGTTTCCACCATCTGCGTGGACATAGAGCATGTGGTAGTGTTCCGGTATAGTTTTCATGCCATCGTGAACGATGACCAGGAGATCCTCATCGTAGATACTCTTTTTCTTGTCGGCAAGCTTGGTAAACAACATGTAGGCCCTGTCCAATTCCTCCTTGGTCAGGCTGAACCCCAGATCATCATATCGTTTTGACAAGGCATGACGCCCGGAGTGTTTGCCCAAGACGATGTGATTAGTGGGAATACCCACCGACTGGGGGGTCATGATTTCATAGGTCAAAGCCTGTTTGAGGACTCCGTCCTGATGGATGCCCGCTTCATGTGCAAAGGCATTCTTCCCGACAACAGCCTTATTGGCCTGGACCATTAACCCCGTCAGGTTGGACAGGAGGTGACTTGACCGGTAGATCTCTTCAGTGTTTATGTTCGTCACAAATCCCAGTTTCTCGCGGCGGACCCGCAACGCCATGACGGTCTCTTCCAAGGAGGCATTCCCCGCCCGTTCGCCGATTCCATTAATGGTACATTCCACCTGACGAGCCCCGTTCGTGACAGCCGCCAGGGAATTGGCCACGGCCAGCCCCAGATCATTGTGACAGTGCGAGCTGAGCCTAGCCTTGCCAATGCTCGGAACCCGTTCGCCCAAAACCTTGAAGATGTTCCCAAATTCTTCTGGAATGCAATAGCCCACAGTGTCGGGAATGTTAATGGTTGTCGCTCCCTCATTGATCGCGGCTTCCACGACCTGGCACAAATAGTCCAGGTCGCTGCGCCCGGCATCCTCTGCCGAGAACTCAACGTCGTCGCAGAGAGACTTCGCCAGACGCACAGCCTTGGCGGCCTGCTCTAAGACCTCTTCTCGTGTGCGTTTCAGCTTGTATTTGAGATGAATGTCAGAGGTTGCGATGAAAGTATGGATCCGCGGATGACTGGCGTACTGAAGGGCTTCCCAGGCTCGGCGAATGTCTAGCTCGGTAGCCCGCGCCAGGCCGGCAACTGTCACCGTCTTGATCTCCCTGGCAACTTCTCGCACGGCTTCAAAATCTCCATCCGAGGCGATGGGGAATCCGGCCTCCATCACATCCACTCGCAAGGCTTCCAGTTGCCGGGCCATTTTGAGCTTCTCATCCAGATTCATGCTCGCTCCGGGAGACTGTTCACCATCCCGCAGGGTCGTATCGAAAATGTAGATTCGGTTATCCATATGCTGCTCCTTCACGGCTGCAATTTTCTCAATTCATGAACAAGAATATTCAGGAAGAATGACACGTCCGTAACAATTCCGACTGCCTGCTTACTACCCCGGTTGTTGAGTTTCATCGGTGTAGCCTCGTCGATGTCCACGCAAACAGTTTTCACACTGCTTTTCAGGAGATTCCCGACAGCAATACTATGAAGGGTCGAAGCCAGCATGACGACCACAGCGACGTCCTCGAGCGCCTCAATATAGGCCTTCTGAGCCTGGACGCTGTCGGTAATGACGTCGACCAGGGGGCCGTCGTCACGGATGGAGCCCGCCAGGACATACTTGATGTTCTGGCGCTCGCACTCATACATGATGCCTGACTTTAAAACACCGGATTCGCACGCCCCCCGGATCCCCCCTGCTTTATTGATTTCGTTGATTGCCCACAGATGGTTGCGGTGGCCGCCTTCTACGGCTTTTCCGGTGCTCTGATTCACCCCCAAGGAGGTATTCAATAGAGCCTTTTCGATGTCATGCACTGCAAAGGCGTTGCCGGTCAGAACCAGGTCCACATAACCCATCTGCAGAATTTCCTTCAGGTACTGGTCGGCTCCCGAATGGATCACCGCGGGGCCCACCACCAGGGCGATCTTACTTCCAGCCTTTTTCACCTGGATGATTGCCTTGGCGATTTCGGCAATTAAGAGGCCTTTGTTCACCTCCGCGGTCAGGTCATTGGACATGAAGTCAAAGACCGAATACTCACGACTTCGTTCCAAAGGCTTGACCCTGATTCCTTTTCGCCCAGCGGCAACCCGGTCTCCCTTTTTGACCTCACTGATCTTCTTGGTGAAGGCGTGCCCATTGTTCCAGACAATCACCGAATCCATTTTTTGATTCTGAACCGGAAACCACTTCCCCTCGATTTTGACAAAGGTATCGAAGTTGGTGGTGGAGTAAAAGTCATCGGGGAGGATACAATCCCGAGGAGCCTGGAAGAATTGACAGTCCTCCCAGTCAACGATGGCGCCAAAATCTTCCAGCGCAGCCAGGATCTCCTGTAACTGCTCGTGAGAGGGAGCCCTGACCATCATGCGCACTTTTGAGGTTTCCTGGTTGTTCCGACCGATCCGGAAGTCGAGGACCTCGAATTGCCCTTCGTGGGCCACAATCTTGTCGAAAGCATACTTCAGGATCCCCGAATCGATCAGGTGTCCCTCGATCTCAACAGGCTCCTGGAATTTTGGCGTGGTCATGATTTGAGCAGAGGCCGGGAGGCCTGGAAAATACCAAATCTATCGGGAGGCAAGAACCTGCAGGTACCCCTGTCTTCGCTGATTCTGCGGTGCTGGAAGGAGTCGAGTTTTCGATACTCAACAGGCCAAAAAACCTGAATTCGCGAAATCAACATGGGCAGAGTCGAATCTCCTCTGTGTCTAGATGCCTCTGTGGCTGGTCTACTTCGCGATTTTGACTTCACTCTCGCGATGCTTGTAGCCGTATTCTTTTTTTAGCTTGTAGGTGATGCTGTCCACCAGTGCCAGCCAACTGGCTTCAATCAGGTTCTCGGATACACCCACCGTCCCCCAGGTTTCATGGCCATCGCTGGTTTCAATCAGGACCCGCACCTTGGCGTCTGTCCCCCCCTTGGCATTCAATACACGGACCTTGTAATCAGTAAGCCGGATGTCCTTGATGCAGGGGAAAAAAGTGGTCAACGACTTCCTTAGGGCGCGATCCAATGCACTAACTGGCCCGACACCCTCAGCTGCAGTATGCTCTTCCTTGCCGTCTACTCTAAGCTTGATAACCGCTTCTGACATAGTCTCATTGGTTCCCTTTTTTTCGGTAATCAAGCGGAAGCCATCCAGTTCAAAAAAATCCTGGTAATGATGGACCAGTTTATTGAAGAGCATTTCAAAGGAGGCTTCAGCCCCTTCAAACTGATATCCATAGTGCTCCATCTCCTTCAGCTTGTTGACTACTAATTTGGCGTCGGGAGAAGACTTGTCTATCTCGAGTCCCAGCTCATCCGCTTTGTAGAGTACGTTACTTCTTCCGGAGAGCTCTGAAACCAGGACCCTGCGCTCGTTTCCCACGACCGTCGGGTCGATGTGCTCATAGGCGGAGGCTTCCTTCATGACGGCGCTGACATGAATGCCCCCTTTGTGGGCAAAGGCACTTTTCCCAACAAAGGGGAGGTCTTGCCGATGATGGAGGTTGGCCATTTCACTGACATAATGGGAGACTTCGGTGAGATGCTTCAACTTTTCCCGACCGATGGATTGCATCCCCAGCTTAAGTTCGATATTCGGAATGATGGAACACAAGTTCGCGTTGCCGCAGCGTTCGCCATAGCCGTTAATTGTCCCCTGGACGTGTGTGGCGCCGTGTTGGATGGCGATGATGGAGTTGGCCACAGCCATCTCGCAATCATTGTGGGTATGGATTCCCAACGGAACCTTGACTTGTCCGGCCGCCGCCAGGAAGCGAATGCGCAAGTCCTCAGTCAGCGTGCCCCCGTTGGTATCGCATAGCACGATTGTACCGGCGCCAGCACCCTCGGCGACTTTCAAAGTTTTCAGCGCATATTCCGGATCGGCTTCAAACCCGTCAAAGAAATGCTCGGCGTCGTAAACGACTTCCTTCCCCTTTGACCTTAAGAAGGCCACAGATTCCCGGATCAGATTGAGGTTTTCCTGGAGCGAAATGCCCAGGGCCACTTTTACATGGAGGTCCCAGGTCTTCCCGAAAATCGTCACTACC
>DATKMG010000512.1:0-4300 GCA_035541995.1 Terriglobia bacterium | reverse complement strand
CAGGTCTTCTTGAACCTTCTGGACAATGCTATCAAGTTTACTCCTGAAGGGGGCTGCATTCTGCTGGAGGCACTCCAGCCTGAGGCAAAGGTAATTCTGGAAGTCCACATAAAGGACAACGGTCCCGGGATCCCTTCCACCGACTTGCCCCGAATCTTCGAACGATTCTACCGGGTCGATAAGGCACGTTCCCGAGAAATGGGCGGCACCGGGCTTGGACTGTCCATTGTCAAGCATATCGTCGAGGCCCATCGAGGACGAGTGGAGGTCCAGAGCATTCTGGGGGAAGGTTCCGATTTCGGCGTCATTCTGCCCGTGGACTGACTTGTGTCCCTGCAAAAGCCCTGACAATTTGGCTGGAAGTACCCCTGAGACTCGGTCCTGCCTGAACTGGATTTACAGGTGTCTGGTCTGGCGGGTATCAATGGTTGGTGATGCCATTCCTTATGTTGACGCTTTGTCTCAATAAGGCGCCAGCCGCGATCCACCCTAGTTCTGTGCCGTCGACAGGTTTGGGAAGCACGTCATAGGCCCCTTTCTGGATGAACTCAATCCAGTGCTGCAGATCGTTGGACAGGAGGATAATTGCTGCGCCAGGCCAACGGCTCTGGATCGCTGTCATCAAGTCTGCCGGGACTGCGCCGTGAGCATCATCGATGAACACAAGTCGGAAGTCATAGGCTTGATCGAGCAGGGAACTCAACTCGCCATGATTGATAGCGCGGGTTAGCTGTTTAGGTAAAGGGGTCAGCGCTTCATGGATGGCAGTAATACTGGGATAGTCACTGCTGATGATGAGCACCGGATGGTGGCATGCAGGTGACAGAAGGGTACGGGCAGTCATTAAAGATTGAGGATTGGGCATAAAGTTCTCAATTCCAAGAAGATCGAGGTTCCCAGGAGCCGACAGAACCTGAGAAGCCAATTCGTCGGCCCTTGCTTGAATAATTGGGCTGATGCCGGCCAGATTCTGCTGGATAGCTATTACCCCCCTTGATTCTGAGTGTTCCAAGTTGCTTCCATGTCAATTCCAGGTTAAAAGAGTATGAAATCGGCGTGAACTCTGTAGCGGGCCATCGGGTCAAAAATCGGCGTGGAACTTCTGGGAACTAAGCGATTACTTTCAAATAGACTCCAAGGATTGGAAGGAGGAAGAAGGCACCCACACCCAATCTAACCTGCCATATTCTTGCCGATGATTTAACAGCATTTTCATGGAGTGTTCACCCTGATGCACCTTGAGCCCGGTACCTTGATTATTGAGTCTATTTCGGAGCGGGTCGTGGTTTGGATTAACTTGACAATACGGAACTATTGGGCGTTTTCTCAAGCCGATTGGCGGCACTGATAACAACCCCTGTTGGGTGCCCATCAAATTTTGGTATCATCCACGGTAATTCCCAGTAAAATGTAAAATAAGGTCAAAAAGGAGTGGAAAGTTCATGCCAATGGATATCGAACCCTCCGAATCGCCTCATGAGCCTGCTGCGCCCAACCTCGATGTGACCACGAAGTCCGAGGCCAACATTGCCAAAGATCTGCAAGACCCACGGTTATATATCGATCGCGAATTGAGTTTGCTCCAATTTCAGTACCGAGTCCTGGAGGAGGCCCAGGACCCCCGTAATCCTCTGCTGGAGCGAGTGAAGTTTATTGCCATCGTGGGATCCAACCTGGACGAATTCTTCATGGTTCGTGTGGCCGGGCTGCAGCAACAAATTGCGGCAGGCGTGATTGGGTTTCCTGAAGAGGGACAAACCCCGGCAGTACAGCTGGCTGCTGTTCGCGGCCTCGCCAGCAAACTGATGGTTCAGACCAGGGACTATTTCAGGCAGGAACTTTTGCCTGAACTTGCCAAGGCGGGCATCGTTATCTTGAATTACTCCGAGCTTGAGGATCGCCAGCGAGCACGTGTTGAGAAGTACTTCCAGGAGACCGTGTTCCCGGTTCTGACTCCTCTCGCCTTTGATCCGGGGCGACCCTTTCCGCACATCTCAAACTTGAGTTTAAACCTGGCCATTTTGATCCGGGACAAGGCTGGGAACGAGCACTTTGCCCGTCTCAAGGTTCCCGACACGCTACCAGCTTTGGTCCCGATCAAAAAATCCTCTGGGGGGCAACGAAAAGACGGAACCATTCCGTTTCATCACTACTTTGTTTGGCTGGAAGAACTGATAGCTTCCAACCTTTCGGCTCTGTTCCCGGGCATGGAGATCCTGGAGGCTCACCCATTTCATGTTACCCGGGATGCAGATCCAGTCATTCAGGATCTGGAGGCAGATGATCTTCTGGAGACCGTCGAAGAAAGCGTCCGGAAGCGACGCTTTGGCGCCATCGTCCGTCTTACCGTCGACCGGGAGATGCCCAAGAAGGTTCTGGAAATCCTTGTCAGTAATCTGGAAGCGGATCCCCGGGACGTTTATACCGTGGAAGGTCCTCTAGCGTTGGGTAGTCTCATGAATCTGTATGGAATTGATCGTTATGATCTGAAGGATACCCCCTTTGTCCCTTATATCCAGCCGGTCTTGGAAAACAGCGCCGAAGATGGCGAAATCTTCGCGGCCATCCGTCGGGGGCCCATCCTGTTGCACCATCCCTATGATTCATTCAAGGCAGTGGTTGATTTCCTCAACGTGGCAGCCACAGACCCGGACGTATTGGCAATCAAAATAGCCCTTTACCGGGTAGGGAGGAATTCACCCGTTGTTGCGGCGCTCCTGAAGGCAATGGAACACAACAAACAAGTGGCTGTGTTGGTCGAGCTTAAGGCCCGCTTCGACGAAGAGAGTAATATTCAATGGGCCAGGGCCCTCGAATCCGAAGGGGTTCACGTGGTTTATGGCCTGCTCGGGCTGAAGACCCATTCAAAGGTTGCCCTCGTAGTACGCCGGGAAGGAAGACACATTCGCCGGTATGTCCACCTGGCTACAGGGAATTACAATCCAGTGACAGCTCAGCTCTATACCGACTTTGGCTATTTTACCTGTGACGACAGGATTGGCGCCGATGTCACCGATCTGTTTAATTACTTGACTGGCTACTCAATTAAGGCGGATTACCAGAAACTGTTGGTCGCTCCGATCAACCTGCGATCCCGGGCTGAGGAATTGATCCGAAGGGAAATCGAGCATCAGCAGAAGGGGCAGCAAGGGCATCTTATCTTTAAGACCAATGCACTGGTGGACAAGGCCATGATTCGCTTGCTCTATGAGGCATCTCAGGCGGGAGTCAAAGTAGATTTGCTCGTGCGAGGTATCTGCTGCTTGAGGCCCGGGTTGCCGGGGGTCAGCGAAAATATTCGGGTAGTGAGCATTGTCGGGCGTTTTCTGGAACATAGCCGGGTCTACTATTTTCGGAATGGGGGCGCAGAGGAAATATACCTGGGTAGTGCGGATTTGATGCCTCGGAATTTAGACATGCGAGTGGAAGTTGTCTTCCCCGTGGAAGATCTCCAATTGGTTCGGTACTTGAGAGATGAGGTCCTGGAGATTTACCGACAGGACAATGTGAAGGCCCGTCACCTGAGCAGTGACGGTACTTACCATCGAGTCGAACCCAACGAACAAAACCCTCCCTTGAACAGTCAGTCCTGGTTTCTCACGAATCGAATAGCGAAGACCTCCAAACCAAGAACCCTCTCAAATTGAAAGCAGCTTCAAGGCTGGGAACTTCGCTACGACCGCGACGCCTTTTGGCGTAGCCGGTTCGGCTCTGCTCTTAGTGTGAACCACCACCACAATCAGAAGCACAGCATTCGGGGTGCGGATCGCGTTTTCCTCTGGATCAGTATTTTCTTTTTGATGGGCGTGCCATCGATGTCGCTTTCGAGGGCTTTACCGGGGCAATACTCGAGACAAAGAGTCTGTGAACTGGGCAGTTCTTGACGTCATCCGGAAGTGAGGTATAAGCTTCGCGTCGGCCCAGGTTCTTCGTGGGAAAACTTTCCGGTGCTGACCTCTCGATTCATGCGTAAGTTCGCGTCATTCCCGAAACCGCTTCTGGCAACCTTTGCCACGCTTTTCGCCGCCGCGACGATTTTGTACAGCGCCCTTTGGATGTATTTCCAAGGCTGGCAACAGCCGGTGCAATTGGGCTTTGATAATGATCACCTGCAGGCTGAACAATGCGAACTTGTTACGAACGTCTACAAAGACAGCCCTGCGGAAACTGCTGGGTTACGGCCAGGAGATCGAATCCTGGAGGTCGACGGGCGCCAATTCGAAAGCTCTTACACCCTCATCGACATCTGGGCCAGGCACAAGCCCGGGGATGTCGTGGAACTCACCATCCAGCGCCCCCA
>DATKMG010000511.1:0-8812 GCA_035541995.1 Terriglobia bacterium | reverse complement strand
AATTTCCAGAACCCCTCGGGGAGATCGCTTTCTGCATTGAAACGACGGCGAGTCCTGGAAGTGGCGGAAACATATAATCTCCTCATCGTTGAGGATGACCCCTATGGAGAGATCTGTTTTGATCCTGAACTTCAGGGTGGGCTTGCTCCGATCAAGTCTTTCGATCAAGACGAGAGAGTGATTTACCTCTCAACTTTTTCCAAAATTCTCGCCCCGGGCTTAAGGGCGGGATGGGTCCTGGCTGCGTCTTCGATCATCGAGAAAATCGAACTGGCTAAACAAGCCTGTGACCTTTGCGGTAGCATGCTGGATCAACGAATCGTTGCCGACTGCTGGAACCGTGGGATCATTCGAGATCATCTTCCTTGGATTCGAAGCTTCTACCATTCCAAGTGCCAGGTCATGTTAGATTGCCTGGACAAGCATATGCCAGCAGAGGTCCAATGGACGAAACCAGGGGGTGGACTTTTCTTGTGGGTGAACCTGCCCGAGCATTTGAATAGCGAAGCACTGCTGCACAAATGCCTGGAGAACGAGATGGTCTCTTATGTAATCGGCCAACCATTCCATGTCAATGGGCGGGGCGCCCATACCTTGCGACTCGCTTTTTCCAAGGAAAATGAAGATAATATCGCGCTCGGCATCGAACGCCTCGCTCGAGTCTTCAAGAGCTATCTTGGATGAAGTCAACCTCTCAGCCCTCGATCAGCATAGTCATCCCCTCATGGAACGGAAGGTTCCTGCTAGAGGAAATGTTCCCATCGTTGTTGGCGGCAGCCAATGAATTCGGTCGGAAAACCGGGGGGCCCTGGGAGGTTATTGTGGTGGATGATGGCAGCATCGATGACACAGTTCCTTGGATAGAGGACTTCCCGGAAAAGCGGGTGAAGCTGATCACACTCCGTCGCAACAAGGGGTTTGCAGTCGCCTGCAATGTGGGCTTCCTCGCCTGTCAGTATGATATCGTCATTCTCTTGAATAATGACGTTTTCGTACACAAGGACTTCCTTCTTCCGCTGTTGGAACATTTCGAAGATGAGTCTGTTTTTGGGGTCACCTTCAAAGCGCTTGCCCGTGATCAAAAAACCTTCCGCAACGGAGGGAAAATCGGGGAATTCCGAATGGGATTCTGGAAGGCGTTTAGGAACTATGATGTTTCTGAGACATTCTCAATTAATAAGCTTGCCGATACTTTTCCTCTCTATTCCTTTTCTGTTTGTGGGGGATTCTGTGCCTTTGATCGCCGGAAGCTCTTGGAAGTCGGTGGATTCGAAGAATTGATGTCCCCCTTTTATTGGGAAGATGTCGAGCTGTCTTATCGAGCCTGGAAACGCGGATGGTCTATCCTCTATGACCCTCGAAGTCTGGTCTTCCACGATGCTAGCACTACTATTCGAGGGGCATTCAACCGGGTTCGAATTAACCGCATCAATGTCCGGAATCGACTCATCTTCATCTGGAAGAACTTGCACGATACCGGCATGGTTTCCCTGCATCTGCTGTCGATATTGCTTTTGGTCGTGCAGGCCCTGTTCACTGTGAAATTATCTTTCTTTCTGGGTTTCAAGGACGCTATTTTTAAACTCCCTCAGATCCTGCCCAAACGGCGGGCGGAGAAGAAAGCGACGAAAGTCAAAGACCGGGTTATCCGAAAACTATTTCTCGAGTTTAAGAAGAAGGATTACCTGGTTGTGAGTTGAAGTCAGCGGCGTCGTCGAAAATCCGAGACCACAAACTATCGTCGCATGAAAATGCCACTGAGGGAGTTGCGGCCGCTACCGCTGTCAGCTGGTCCTGTGTTGTCGCCCCCCTGGGAGCGTTTGGCGGGGGAGAAAGTATTTTCAAGAGAGAGGACTCGTGCCGAATCTAGAGACCATCGAACGCATCACTGAAGTCGGATTGGTTCCCATAGTGCGGGCGAATTCCGCCGAAGAGGCCATTTCTATAGCTGAGGCTATCAAAGCTGGAGGCGTGTCAATCCTGGAAATCACCATGACTGTTCCGGGAGCTCTGCGTGTAATCGAGAAAGTTGCCGAGCTTTATGGGGATGAAGTCCTTTTGGGGGCGGGGACCGTATTGGATGCGGAGACTGCGAGGGCTGTTATCCTGGCTGGAGTAGAATTCATCGTGACCCCTTCATTGAAGATATCCACCATTGAAGTTTGCAGACGGTACAGCAAGGTGGTCATTCCGGGTGCTCTAACTCCCACCGAAGTAGTCTCAGCCTGGGAAGCTGGCGCTGATTTTGTCAAGATTTTCCCGTGTGAGGGTGTAGGAGGGCCCAAGTATATTAAGGCCTTGAAAGGGCCATTCCCTCAAATCAATTTCATTCCCACAGGTGGTGTCAGTCTCGATACGGCGGCTGATTTTATTGCTGCGGGATCTTGTGCACTGGCTGTTGGATCGGAGTTAGTGGACAAAACTGCCGTGGCCAACAAAGATTTCGGGAAAATTACAGTGAATGCCCAGAAGTTCCTGCAAGTGATCAAGAGGGCTCGTGGCAGGTAATCTGTTGGGTAGTGCAGGCCGTGTAAAGAAGGTTTAGAGGAGTCCGTATGGAGACGACCAAGGTGGCCAGTCGGGTATCAGTGGAGGGTCCCTGGTACTCGGGAATGAACCGCTATCACTGGTGGGTTCTGATTGTGGCCTCGCTAGGATGGCTCTTCGACACCATGGGCCAGCGGATTTTTGTGCTGGCTCGAGGACCGGCCATTGAATCGCTCCTGCCGATGGGAACCCCCTCAGCGGAGATCAAATTCTACAGTGGTTTGGCCACTGCAATATTCATGTTAGGTTGGGCGTTCGGTGGTTTTTATTTCGGGATCATGGGAGACCGTTGGGGTCGGGCCAAGACCATGATGATTACCATTCTGTGTTACTCGGGATTCACAGGGCTTTCAGCGCTATCTCAGCACTGGTGGGACTTCATGCTCTACCGGTTTCTCACTGGTTTGGGAGTTGGCGGTGAGTTTGCTGCTGGCGTTACTCTTGTGGCCGAGGTCATGCCTGAACGGGCGCGAGCCCACGCTTTGGGCATTCTGCAGACATTGTCAGCCCTTGGTAACATCATAGCATCGGCCATGAGTTTTTGGGTACTCCCCATGGGCTGGCGTTACCTGTTTGTGGTTGGAGCGTTCCCGGCACTCCTGGTTGTCCCTATGTTCAAGCGTGTGAAGGAGCCGGCAGCCTGGCAAACGATGCGAGCTGCAGTGTTGGCGGGAGAAAAGAAAAGAATGGGTTCAATGGAGGACCTGTTTCTGGATCATCGATGGCGGAAGAACACCATTATCGGGCTAATCCTGGCCACTTCCGGGGTAGTCGGCCTGTGGGGAATCGGCTTTTGGACTCCTGAGTTGATTCGGGAAGCACTGAGGGATGTGTCGCCAGAAGCACGCAACTGGTATGTAAGCATGGGGACCATGCTCCAGGATGTGGGAGCCTTCTTCGGGATCTATGCCTTCACAGTTGTGACCTCCAAAGTGGGGAGGCGACCTGCTTTCGTCGTATCTTTTCTGATGGGCCTTGCCGCTACAATCTTCATCTTCGGCTGGTTACGCCACCCCTCGGACATCTACTGGATGATTCCGATCCTCGGGTTTTGCAACCTTTCAGTGTTCGGCGGATATTCCATTTACTTTCCAGAACTGTACCCTACAAGACTGAGGAGCACTGGAGTTGGCTTTTGTTACAATGTGGGCCGAATCATCGCTGCGCCAGGGCCATTCACACTGGGCTACTTGACAGTCGTATTTTCGAGCGCTGGATTTGGGAGTCCGTTCCGAATGGCTGCAATTTCACTGGCGTCGGTTTATCTTTTGGGTGTTTTCACGATGCCCTTTGCGCCGGAGACCCGGGGTAAGCCACTGCCTGAGGAGTGAGGAAGCCTCGCGAAGAAGTCGTCACTTGAACCTTGCTCCGGCATTACATCGGGACATCGGGCTTGGGCTCCAGTTAAATAGGCCACCAGGAAGCTAGGTCGAATGCGCCTGGTGAAAAGGGCGGGGGGTATGCTATTGATGAGACTGCCCACTGCCCCGAATAAGCATTCGCCTTCTCCACTTTGGGAATTCTCAACAGCAGGGGTCTGGAATTGAATGAAGATTCGTGATCTGCTCAATCAGTTTGGGCCTTCCTTTTCTTTTGAGTTCTTTCCTCCTCGAGACGAAGCGGGTTTTGAGGAACTCTTTGAAGCAGTCAGGATGTTAAGACGCCTGCATCCGACATTCGTTTCGGTCACTTACGGTGCGGGAGGCAGCACTCGGACCAAGACCATCGGGTTAGTGGCGCGCATTAAACAAGAACTCGTTGTGGAGACGATGGCTCATTTGACCTGTGTGGGTGCCTCACGAGAAGAGCTCCGCAAGGTGCTGGATGAGCTGGTATCCTTCAGAATCGAGAACGTGCTGGCTCTGCGAGGTGATCCGCCAAAAGGGCAGAAGAATTTCATGCCGCACCCTGAAGGTTTTGGATATGGGAACGAATTGGTGAGTTTCATTCGTTCCAATTTTGATTTCTGTGTCGGTGCAGCAGCTTATCCTGAAAAGCACCCCGAGTGTCCTACTCCGGGACAGGACCTGGAGAACCTGAAACGCAAAGTAGATGCTGGGGCCGATTTTCTGATCACCCAACTTTTCTTTGACAATCGGTACTACTTCGATTTGGTGTCTAGAGCCAGAAGAATCGGAATCAAAGTCCCCATCATTCCCGGGATAATGCCCATCCTCAACGTTTTGCAGATCAAGCGCTTCACGGAATTGTGTGGTGCCAGGATCCCCACTGACCTCCTAAAGACCATCGAGGCCGTTCAGGGTGATCCCCACGCAGTTGAACACTGTGGTGTGTTACACGCAGCTTCCCAATGCCGGGAACTCCTTTCACGGGGGGCCCCCGGAATCCACTTTTACACTCTCAATAAATCACGCGCCACCTGGGCTATTTTCGAATACCTCAAAAGCTGATAGAATAAAGCGAATCGGATTCCGTCTACAAATCCTCGAAACACACGCAGCCCGTTTTCTGGGAGGAGGGTCATTTGTTAGTGCGTCTGGCTTTCAGTCTGGGGAGAGGGATATGGTTATTCTGTATACTTCTATTATACTTTTTGACTCCTTCGGGCTTTCCCCAGAACTCGATCTCGATCGTTTTGAATCCTTTGGTCAGTGGATTGACTGCACCAGTCTGTATCACCCATTCCGGAGATGGGACTGGGCGTCTCTTTGTTGTGGAACAGGCCGGCAGAGTCTTGATC
The DNA here is from genome assembly GCA_035541995.1 of Terriglobia bacterium. GTDB lineage: Bacteria > Acidobacteriota > Terriglobia > Versatilivoradales > Versatilivoraceae > DATKMG01. The sequence goes on along the minus strand of DATKMG010000511.1, from coordinate 3,564 downwards.
ATCCAAAACGGGTCTCTCAGCGAGACTCCGTTTCTCGATATTCGCGATCAAGTGACATCGGGAGGAGAAATGGGGTTGCTGAGTGTGGCATTCCACCCCAATTTCAAAACCAATCGTCGCTTCTTCGTCAACTACACAAATCGCCGCCCAAACTTGAAATCCTTCATTGCGGAATACCATGCCTCTCCTGTTGATCCCAACAGCGCCCTTACGGGTGAGAAAGTCCTTTTGGAGTTCGATCAGCCTTTTGAGAACCACAAAGGAGGTCAACTTCAGTTTGGACCAGACGGTTACCTATATATAGGCACAGGGGATGGGGGTTCGGGAGGCGATCCCATGGGTAACGGCCAGAACAAAAACACGCTGCTGGGAAAGATTCTGCGTATCGACGTCGACCAAGGGTCTCCCTATGCCATTCCTTCTGATAACCCCTTTGTCGCAGGTGGCGGACTACCTGAGATCTGGGCCTATGGCTTGAGGAACCCATGGCGTTTTTCGTTCGACCGTTTAACAGGGAGTCTGTTTGCCGGTGATGTCGGGCAGGCCCTCTACGAAGAGATAGATCTGATCAATAGAGGCGGCAACTATGGATGGAATATCATGGAAGGGTATCACTGTTATTCGCCATCAAGCGGATGTGACACCGACGGATTGACCCTTCCAATCAATGAATACGGCCACGATCTTGGTAACGCGGTCATCGGCGGTTACGTATACCGGGGACGAGAATACCCGAGCCTGAACGGTCTTTATTTCTTTGGAGATTTCGGGTCTTCCAGAATCTGGTGTCTCGCTGAAACTAACCGTGGGACTTGGGAACGGACTGAATTATTGAGACTGGGGAAGGAAATCAGCGCCTTCGGGGAGGACGAGGACGGTGAGCTATATGTGGTCGGTTACGGTGGAAGCATCTATCGCTTGGCGAGTTCGGGCTCCAGTGGGCCCGGTGAGACTCGTATTCTAGTTCCTTCAACAGCAAAAACGGACAGGTTCTCTTCAACACTGACGATCCTCAACCGTGAGAATACAGCCAGCGGGATTCAGCTTACGGTCCGAGGACTGGATGGCTCAATTGGCAAAACTCAGGAGCTCACTGTGGCGCCCCAAAGCCTCTTTGAGACCAAGGATATTCTGGGCTATCTGGGGTTGCCAAGTGGAAGTTACGGGCCGTTGACAGTCGAATCCCTTCGTGGAGATTCCTTGTCCGTAGAATCTGAAATATACACCGGTCAAGGGACAGCAGGATTTTTGCCTGGCTTATCCACGAAGAGCGGGACCCAGGAGAAGATTCTACCCGAGGTGGTTGATTCTGGCCAAAAAGGTCAAACGGGAACGTATCGCTCCAATCTCGGAATCAATAACCTTGGTGTAACCCAGGCAAAAGTCGATGTAAGTCTTTTCGCGGAGAACGGGTCCCTCAAAGGTTCGACTAGTCTTTTGATCCCTCCCAACGGAATGGTCCAGGTCAATCAAATCGCCAGGACGCTGGTTTCGGCCTCATCGTCCACACCAGTCAACGGCTATCTTAGGCTGGAGAGTGATCAACCAATTCATGCTTGGTTAAGTAAAATCGACAATGGAACCGATGACCCAAGCCTTGAAATAGGGATAGGAAGTGACCTTCAGGGAACGGCCTTGCAACTCTTGATCCCTGCCGTTTCGAATACGGATCGATACAAGTCCTTACTGACTGTTATCAACCGGGAGGATTCAGACAATCAGATTAAACTGACATTTAGGGACATTGGAGGCAACCTCGTCGCCACACTCGGCAGGACTATTTCTGGCGGAGGATTCTATCGAAGCACCGATATCTTGACTGAGATGGGCGCCCCAGCCGGGCTTTTTGGCTCTCTTCTCATTGAATCTGTCAGCCAAAGGCTTTTCTCTGCAGTCTCCGAAGTGCGAAGTCAACAAGGGACAGCTGGTTTCTTTCCAGCTATCAACCCCGCCACAGCAACCCTGCAGCGAATCATTGGGGAGGTCCTCGACAATGGAGAGCAAGGGACATCCGGGACCTTCCGGACCAATGTGGGGATTAACAATTTAGGGGCTCTCTCTGCCCATGTAAGAGTCCAGTTGATGAGTCCCAATGGGACCTCAATGGGTACTCTTTCCGTTGACGTTCCGGCAGGCGGCATGAGGCAAATCAATAACGTGGTGGTGACGGTCTTAGGGAGAACTGAAGAGTCCACAGCTTATTTGAACATTTCTTCGGACCAGCCAATTCTCGCTTGGGCCAGCAAAATCAATAATGGAACGGAGGATCCTAGCATCCTTGTTTCAGAACCCTAGAATTCCGCGCCATGAACAGAAACCAACCAATAACCAACTGGAGAAAGGAGCCCGCCCATGCGTCGTCGTAGCTTTCTTGGAGCCCTTGCGGGAGGAACACTGGATGGAATGCGTGTCGCTGCCAGCACGCCTCAGTCGCTCGGGGTCAGGCCAGGCGATATCCCCATGCGCACCTTTGGCAAGACTGGGGCAAGATTGACTGTCATTGGACAAGCGGGAGGACGGCTTCCACTGATTTCGGAAGACGAGGCCAAAGCAGTGGTGCTGAGGGCTTACGAACTGGGGATCAATTATTTCGATAATGCCCGGGGATATTGGGAAGGGCGCTCGGAGGAAGTCTACGGAAAAGTGCTCGCGCCTTTTCGAAAGGAAATCTTCCTGACCACAAAGTCCTATCAACGGAAAGCCAAAGATGCAGAAGCGGATTTGCATCTGTCGCTGAAAGCACTGCAAACGGACTATGTCGATCTGTGGCAGATCCATGGTGTCTCGGAGATGGAAGAGGTTGATCAGATCTTTGGCCCCGGAGGTGCCATTGAGGCATTTGAAGCCGCTAAGAAGTCCGGGAAGTGCCGATTTCTTGGATTTACAGGCCACCATGATCCCTATGTGCACTTGGAGATGCTGAAGCGTTATGACAAATATGACTCGATCTTAATGCCTCTTCACGTGGCTGATCCAGCCTATTTGAGCTTTGAAAAGCTAGTATTACCCTTGGCCGTCGAAAGAGGAATGGGCATCCAGGGCATGAAGAACTTCGGCAATGCCAAGCTCTTGCAAGCGTTTAGTTCCAAGGAGTGCCTGTCCTATGTCCTAAGCCTCCCAGTACATTGCACAGCAGTTGGGTGCACAACCATTGGTCAACTTGAAGACGACGTGCGCCTTGCCCAAAAGTTCAAGCCCCTCGGTGAAAGCCAGATGGCGGCCCTCCGGGATCGGGCCACCAGCATCAAGGGGCCTCAGTTGGAAGATTGGAAGCGGAATATTGACACTCGTGCCGGAGTATCGGGTTCTTACCGAGATGGGTACGGAGTTACTTGCGCCGCCAGCGTTCGTGGGTGATGTTGTGGATCTTTACCTTGTAATTGAGGACCCGGCGGCTGACTCCAAGGAGTTCTGCTGCGTCCTTCTGGACCCAGTTGCTCATTTTCAGGGCTTCGACAATGACGTTGTGCTCCAGTTCATCAAGTTTGATTCCTGCAGGAGGGATCTTGAGTCCAAGCACGCTAGGTGAAGAGGAGTCTCCGTTACTGGAGGTGACAGAGAGAT
>DATKMG010000510.1:0-8227 GCA_035541995.1 Terriglobia bacterium | reverse complement strand
CATTCAACTCTCAGCCAATCAGGTTTCGCGTAAGTGCTTGACCGTTCAGATATAATCAAACATTTTTGAACACTGGCAAAACGTCAATCTCTTCTCCGGAGCAAGAGGTCGCGTGTTCGAATCACGCCGGGCGCACCATTCCTCTGTTTTCACCCTTTGGAAGATCAAGTCAAATGGCTTTCTGTAAGTTGGATAAAGACTTACCGCATCAATCCCGCAGTTCGAAAGTACCATTTTGAGGAGTTTGGCTCTTTCGGTGTGATCCTGCTTAACGTACAGAAAATAAGCCTTGTTTGCGAGTTCTAAAATCCTCGCGGTATCCAGCAAGCGCTCTGGTCTCACCGACTCCAATCCCTGCATTGAGGCTCGAATTTGGGTTTCCTCTTCCTGCCACTCTACCGATTTTCGCATCCAAAATTCTTCACTGATCTTCCCATCCAGCTTGTCCTGGTAAGCCTGGTCCATCCTCCGATGCACCTGGCTTAGCCGCTGTGCCAATCGCTCACCCTGCTGCCTCCGAATCCCTTCCTCGCGGCCCTTATCGTTCAGCAAGGACTTTTGCAACTGGGACAGGATGTCATCCGGGATGTGAATGTCCTTGAGGATTTGTCCCAGCCGATCCCCAAGCTCCTCCTCCCGAATATAAGGGAGCCCGCATTTTCCTCGATAACCCGTGCAGTGGTAGTAGGTGTAACGACGCCTTTTGATCTCCGCCGTCACCTTGCAGTTGTCGTAGGCGCATGTCAGTAGGCCACGATAAGCAAATTCATGGGTGTTATATCGGGGCTTATTGTGGCCACGGAAAACGGCCTGGACTTGCTCAAAGCATTCCACCGAAACAAGGGGAGTATGAGTGCCGGGGTACAGCTTCCCCTCCCACAAGAATACGCCCTTATAAAATGGGTTCTTAAGTACCCGATCCAGATAACCCTTGCCCAGATTGATACCGAATTCATCCAAGATCGCTTTCCGCAGGCTTGTCAGCGAATGATGGCCGGAAGCGTAAAGATCAAATATCCGCCTCGCCATGGGCGCTTTTCGTGAATCTACCTCGATCGTGCGTTCCAGCTTGTTGTTTTGATAGCCAATAGGAGGACGGCTCGGGTATATCCCTTGCTCCGCCTTTTCACGCATTCCCTTCCTAACTTCCTCTTTCAGGTTTTCAATGTAATTCCTGGCCATCACAACCTGGATACCGTGCATTAGCTTGGCTTGAGACTTGGATTCCTTGCAGATAACCTGCCCTTCCTTTGGAAGGTGAATCTCTACGTCCAAGTCTTCCAAGGTGACGCAGTCCCGAAAGTTTCGGTACAGGCGGTCGGTCTTTTCCACGATTAAAACCCGGCAACCTGGATTTCGAGGGAAAAAGGCGAGCATCTCGCCGAACTTCTTTCTTCCGGTTGTTTTCGCCGTTTCCACGTCAACGAATTCCTGCGCTATGCGGAAACCGTTTCTGGAAGCGTATTCGCGGAGAAACTTTAACTGCGCGGGAATGGAAAACCCTTCCCGTTCTTGGTCTTTACTGGAAACACGCGCGTAAATGACGGCTTCTTTCATTTGTCGTTTTCTCTTTCCGTTTTTCCCGCTATTTTCGCGAGTTCACCTTCTACCTTTTCTATCTCCGCGTCAACTATCCGAATAGCGTTTTCCACATTCTCATCCGTAAAAATAATTCCGCGTTTCCATTTCAAATCATCTTTTTGTAACTTCAACTGTTCCAAGCGGTTATAAAGCTGGATTCCATAGGAAGCGCTTTCTCGCTTCCCGGAAACAAGAATTCCCGCATTCGCCATTTGCCGCAAACGCGCAATTCCCGCTTTTCCTCTTATAAAGGTTTGCACGCCGCAGAGATTGCAGGTGAAGTATGGTTTTCTCCGTTTTGAAGCGCGGATCGGAAGGCCCGCTCCACATAGCGGGCACGGAAATTCTTTTTGATTTAGTTCCTGGAGGGCCGCCTCCAAGGGGTCCAACGTTACGTTAACGTTGCCCTGGGATTGGTCCGGCTTTAGTTCACCCATTCTTTTCTCCTGGCCGTTTGTTTTGTTCCTACAAAAGTTCTGCCATCCGCAATGGCTTTCTCGATTCGCGTGATCCCCGGCAATTTATTCAAACCGGCCCCACAGTGCGGACACTTTTCCCATTCGCTGTGAGTGTTATCGGTATCTTGCCCAACGAAATTGAAAAATCGCCCGACCGTATGTACACGGCGGGTTTTGTGGAAGGCCACTTCCAATAAGCCAATTTTCTCGGGATCGTTGGCCGGAGGCTTGGAGACGTACTTAAGAAGATGAATCAGGGCCTTTGCCCCGCTGCGGGTAGCTTCCTTGATATAGACGACCTCGTGGCCAGAAACCTCCTCCCAAACCTCAGCAAGTTTCGTTTGGGCTATATAAGGACCGTGAAGCAGGACATGGGCGTGCAAATTTGTATTATTAAATCCGACCTCATCGCACCAAATCGCGCCCCAATCGTTAATACCCTTCATCAGGATTTTCAGGGTCTTCTTGACATCACCGTTGAATTTCTTAATCTGCTCCGCAGTCAGAGTCCCAGTATTGCGAGTGGTTAGAGTAAGCTCGCGGAAGCGGAAGCCTGGTTTTGGCTCCTTTGCGACGGCTTTGAGGATGGGTTCGTACTTTTCGATGAGACGCGCAAATTGGCGAGGCGCACAGCGAGGGCAGAATCTCAGGTCACAATAGATTGGTGAGAAGAGATCGTGCTTTTCCGGCCCGTCACACTGGTAGAGATAGGCATATCGGGAACACTCCATGAACCGGTTGGCCTTGGAACACAACCGGTTGTCGATGAGAACCTGGGCAACGACTCCGCGCCATTCCTCAACCGATTCATCATCGAGATCGGGATTTCCGAAAACATCGACATTACCAAAGACCTGAACTTGCAGTTCCATCCAGTCGCGGAGGGAAATTTCCCAAGCGACGGCTTGCGACTCAGCTTTGGCCAAATCGATCATTCGGGGACCGTCACTCGCTGCCATTTCGAGGCAAAAGAGAGAAGAGGGGAGTTCACCGGGACCAGAACGGTATAGTCTCCGGGTCCGAACCCAAGCTCTCGAAAATCTTCGGGGGCAAAAAAGAGGTTCCCGCTGGGCGGGGGATACTCCCCTAGGTAGGCAACAGGCTCGCCTTGCCGGGAAGGGTTCTTCCAAATCTTGTAGCTTAAGGACGCCTCGTTCAGTTTTTCAGCCATCTCAGCCCTCAGTTCACTCAGTTATTCCTTCTGAATAAATTAAGTGGGCCGCCTTCGGCGGCCCCTCCCAGTTACTCAGCTTCTCAGTGGGGCCTTTACCTCCGGTCCCGGCAGTTGGGACCCCTGGTGACTCCTGCCGTACACCGTCGCGGGTTGTCAGGCCCCTCCGACATTGCCCGCACTTGTGGCCCAAGACACCAGGGGAACTCGTTTCAGCGCGCACCGGCTTTTCTCCGATATTCGTCAAGTACAGCACTCGTGACGAACTTCTTCAGATCGCGAGAAAGATCGATCAGTGGAACAAACTGTTTCTTCCCGTTCTTTTCAATGTGTAAGCGAGGTGGATTGGCCCAAGGGGGTTCGCCAGGTTTCTGGAAGACAGCCCAGCGCCGAATGGTGAGCTCCCCGTCCGACCAACGCAAGAATACGTCTGCCAGTGCTTTCAGCGGAGCCTTCGCGTTAACTGGGGCAAGATCGACTTTTATATCCACACTCAATTCCTCCCTGCTTGGCGATCCCACGCTGCTAGCAGCTCGAAGAGTGCTCGGACCGCCGCATTCTCTTCGACCGTAAGGCTATCGCGGGGGACCGTGGCCATCGGATGAGACCGCGAGATCCGGGTGGGTTCCTCGTGGGTCTTAATTGCCGGCCTGTTCACAGGTCCATTCATAAACACAAAAGCCAACCAAAGAAATTTATTGGCTGGCTTTACCCTCAGGGCCTGCACTGCTGGCTAGAGGACTAGCTGGCTAAATCAGAATACTTGCTACTGTTTGTCCGGCGAATTCTCCAAAGATTTATTCAACAAGAGCTTGTCCTGTTTAGTCTTGATCAGGATGTATCGTTTGTAACCACCAGCCACGCGCAGGCGGATCGCAAGCGGGAAATCCTCGGGTTTGAGTTCCAAGATCTTCATATCAACCTCAGCTCTCTTGACCCTTCTGCTGTCCCGGAAGTACAGTCCTGTGAGCTACTCGAATTATAAGGACGGTTTTCATAAACCTTGGTGGGGCAGAAATCCAAGAGATCGCGGGCTTCCGCGAAATCCAGGGCAAAAAGGCGGGTTCTTCCGCACAAATCTCCCTCCCCCGTCCGTAAATTTTCCGCAGAAATCAAGAGTGGCAAAAGACCATCAAAATTCCCCTTGACACAGGTTGAAAAAAAACGTGGCCGTAAGTCACAGGTGCGTGTTTCTGAGATTTGCAATCGAGCCTATGATTTCAAACTGATACTCGAAGGGGACCGCAAGCGAATTGACTGGGCACGACTGTTGCAGGCTAGTTCCGAGCAAGACCTGAGCGAAGTGCTGAAGGAAACACACAATCGTGCCCGAGAAAGGCTTCTCTACAAGCCAGAATTATTTCTGGCGACCCTTAAAGACAAAAAGTTTCCCAAGCAGGATCGGAACGCCCAGGAGCAGTTCATCGCAGACTCGCTGGCAGCCGAAGGGCGTGTCTCCGTTCGAAGGTCAAGAGATATAGTGCAGCGTGACCGCTCCGCGAGAAAGAGGCGAGGGAAAATCCTTCGCAGAGAATTTTACATCGAGTGCTCATGCGGTTATATCGGCCCCGCATTCCGTGATGCCTGCCCCGACTGCGCCGCAGAGGTTTCGTACCTAGACTTTGCAACAGCATTTGCTCTTAGGTGACCATCAATTGTAATCCCGACTGTGTCCTTGCGGAATGGAGCATGATCCCGAGAACCTAGCTAAGCTTAGAATGTGAATCGACCGGGGTTTTCCTCCTATCAATACCAAGAGATGAGCGACTTTGGGTTTCGGACTCCAAACTAGAGATACTCAGGTCGTTTGTTCCAGAACCCAGCCTGTTTGTTCACGTTTTCCAATGACAATACGGCCCACTGGCGCTGAATCTTGAATTGAATATACGAGCCCCGCGTGCCTAGTCTTGAGTCCAAGCCAGCTTGCAGTTTTAGCGCAGATTGCCAATTGCTCACCGTTTGGAGACAACTCAGCCAATTCTATGACGGGATGCCCCTTTAGGACTTCTGAGATATTGGCGACTATGATTGGCCAAAGCTCTTGTTTGTGTGCTTTCCTTCGCACTCCATTCAAGATTCCTGATAGCGGTTCAAGCCAGTTTCGCCCGTCTATCGTCATGTATTCAAAGTGAACCATTAGGCCGGTTAGTTGACAGACCCTTAAATCATTGGGATGACACTTTTTCCCACTCCAGCCGCACAACTTTGCTTCTTTCGGAATGCAAAATTGTCCAGTCGAAGAGCGGACCGTCTCTTGTTCCAGAAGTCTTGCACCCGAGATGCTGCTAGTAACAAAGAATCTCTTAAGTGCCTTCTTTCCTGTTACTGCAGATGTTTCAAGCTCCGATGGAAGAACCATTTTTTCCGAGACCTCGCATCTGACAAGCAGCCCTGGCATAACCAGTTTCCCCGTGACTCCACATTTCTCTGCTTCATCTTTGGCGAGCGGCTGGTTAGTCTCGGTACAGTAGACAAACTCCTGTCGATGCCCCGTTCTCCCCGAGACCGCTGATCGTAGCTGTTCATCTGCTCTAAACTTCTTTCCGGAAAGTTGGCTCTTTAAAAGTTCTGTTTCGAGAACGTCAGCGTGGGTAATCTCACACTTGGCGAAATATTGAGGCTCCGCGTGTTTTCCAGAGAGAGCCGAAGTTTTCAGCAAAGACTTTACAACCAGCTTGCTAGTTACCGAAGAGACTTGAACTTCATCCTTCAGCACTCGTTTGCCTGTTACCGCGCATAGAGTGGTGTGCTCTGGTAGAGCAGATCTATCACTTACTTCTGACTTCACAAGTAGATGCCGCAAGACCTCCAAACCACTTATCTGGCAACTACCAATGCAATCAACTGGGGCTAACTGGCTCGTCCGGGCACATTCCAAAAAAGATGGTTCCTCGACAATTTTGCCAGTAGAAGGTGTAATCGTTAACAAACTCTTGTACTCAGGCCCCGAACTAAGCGTATAAGAAACTTGCACCTTCAAATTCCGATAGAGAGTCCCAGAAAGGCCAACGAGAACCATCTCCAGTCGTGGCGTGAAATCATCCTCAATTTTCTTTCTCTTGCGTGGGTCGTCCCCAGCGGCCAACAATTCCTGCGTCCTGCGATCAGTATAAAAACGACAAAACTCGGAAATTCCTTCATCTTTCATCGCTCTCTCAGCGAGGTTTGTCGAAGCAAGGCCAACAGCATCTGCATTTTCTACTGGCTCTGACAGCGGGGAAACGTCAGCCGATCCGACGTTCCCCCTGTGCTCATTAGGTGAACATTGAACCTCAACCAGACGCTCGTAACTATCATGCGCAACCGTAGCTCGTACCCTAACCAGTGCGGTTCCCGAATATGAGCGTTTAACTTCCTTAATGGCTAAACCCTGAAAGCCAGCGCCAAACTTTGCTGCCCAACCTCTCGCAATCGCTTCAGCTTTGGGTTCCAGGGATACGTCTAGGTCCGTTACACGGTGTAGCCCCACTGACGCAATGCTGCTAGCAAGTCGACCGAACGGGGCCGTGCCCGGCATATAAAGCACAGCTTGGGAAGAGATGGCCGTGGATTCATCAAAAGAAATTCGGTCCAGTTTGCCATCACGTTCAAAGACATAGATTCCATTCGAATGGCGAAGCAGGTTAGCCCCCGAACTTTTGAAAGCAGCAATTACAAACGGCTCGAATTGCATCGATTTAGTAGCTGACGGCAGTCGAGGAAGTGGGATTTCCTTACCTGCGCTGCCTTCCATCCCATCCAGCATCGCGGCGATATTTTTCTCCTGCGATTTCAACTCACTTTTCCCGTCTGCAATGCTTTCTTCAGCCTTCCGTACTGCAGCCTCAACATCCTTGCCAGCCAATGAACTGACAACAAGCTTCCTTATGCTCTCTTCAAAGCCTCCGGAACCATCCTCGTCATTATCGTCCATGCCTGACGCTTCAAGCAGAGCTTCGAGGTCACCTATTGCGTGAGAGGCCATCTGAAGTTTCTCCATCAATCGGCCAACTATGTACTCCTCAAATGTCCCACGCAAAATAATGTTGAAGATGCAGACCGTAGCGTGCTCAGAGGCCAATCGCTGAATGCGCCCAATTCGCTGCTCAACTACCATTGGGTTCCAAGGCAAATCATAGTTTACGAGCACGTTGGCCGATTGAAGGTTTACGCCCTCTGAACCGGCTTCTGTCGAAACAATCACGTGAATCTCAGGGACTTTTGTTTTAAACCTAGTGATTGTCGCTTGGTTACGAGTACCAGAATCCCCGTTAATGAGGCCGCAAGACACCCCTCGTTCTCCAAGAAACGACTCAATTGTGGTTTGAGTTTCTCGCCTCGTCGTAAATACGACCAAACGCCACTGCTCTGGCTGCTCTTTTCTTAAGTTGTCGATCAATGAGCCCAAGCCGCGCAACTTTGCCGTCAGCCCAATTCTTTTAACAACGTCATCGACATCGGAAGCCAATGACTGTGGAATGGTTCCCTTCAGCGCCATTCCCTTCAATTGAGCATTAAGGGCATGAGGACTGCTTATTAAAGCTTGAAGAATGGAAATTTGAGCAAGTCGATTTAGTTTTTGGATTGGAGCAGCAATTAATTTAATAAGTTGAATTTCCTCGGGCGTAGGTTCCACGCGATGCAGCTGGACAACTCGTTCTGGAAAATGCAGGTTAGCATCAGCACGTCGAACACGAGACATGTATCCGTACACCACATCTCGGAATGTCTCGCGCATCTGTGGATTCAACTGGCGAGCCTGTGCCCGATTGTCCGCAATGAAAGTGCGGGCAAACATACCTTCGCTACCAAATGGATTCTGATGCCCTCGGGCGACTGTCAACAGATCCACCAGGGAATAGATGTCCCACAATCTATTTTGGATTGGAGTGGCTGTTAGCATGAGCACGTACTTGAATGTCCGATTTGCCAGCGCTTCGCGAAATCGCAGTGCCACCTGGGGAGCGGGATCAACCCCGTAGAGATTACGCAGCTTGTGCGCCTCATCGAGGATCAACATGTCAAATCCTGCTTGCCC
>DATKMG010000509.1:0-10219 GCA_035541995.1 Terriglobia bacterium | reverse complement strand
TAAGACTGGAGAATCCAGCTTCCCTCATTTTTCTGGGCAGTGGGAAGGGCGGCGCGAATGTTAGTGGGCTTCCCTTGCGATTTTCGACCGCCGACCCGGTGTTCAATGTTGTATATACAATTGTTGTCTCGCCACAATATCCTCCTATCCCAGTGGATCCGCAACTGCGAACCCTGGCAGCTTCTTACCCAATATGCGTTTCGATGTGGTCCGACGGGGGGACAGATCTCGGCCGTTCCTCACAGGCGGTGGTGAATCTGTTTGAAGGATACGGAATGGGATGGGTGGCCTCCAGCTGGAATGCTGAACCGCGGCTCGTAACCAACGCTACCACTCACGATCTGTCTTCAACGCGTTGGGGGCTTATCGTTCAACGGGCATTAGTGCAGCCCGTAAAGCCCTTGCTGCCGCCTCTTGTTTGAAGGCCAGGGTGAGCCTGATGTCCAACAGGTAGTCTGGCCTTTGAGGCAAGGCTGCGGCCCCAACCGTGAAAAGGGGATGCCGATCTGTCTGTCCAATTAGCAGCTCAGTTGCATCGTGATAAATGATCCTACAACGAAAGGTCGGGAAAAAAGCCGCCCAATTTCGATTAAAGCCTACATTCTTTCCTGCCCCGATCGCGAGCCGCTCCGTCTTCAAACACTGGTGAACCTTCGGTCTACTGACTGGAATGAAGAACCTGCGATTGAGATTGATCAGACCACCTGCGAGCGCAGGCAGGAGCGTCAAGAGCGAACGGCTCTGCGACTCTTGCAGAGGGCTGTCGAAGAGGGATCCGAATACATCCTCTTCCTCGAGGATGATCTGGATTTTAACCTGCATCTCAGGCGTAACCTTCAGTATTGGTATCCCTTGGTGAGGACGGCAACACGAACGCACTTCTTTGCATCACTCTACAATCCCAATGTCCGGCGCCTGGCTCAAAGTCCTCACTACGCCTTCTTCGTGGCGGACCCTAATGCGGTTTTTGGAAGCCAAGCCTTCCTCTTGTCACTCATTACAGCTCGATATATCACCGAACGCTGGAGCGACGTGGTCGGTATGCAGGACATCAAAATGTCCCGTATAGCGGCTCAGGTCTCACCCATCTACTATCACATGCCTTCTCTGGTGCAACATATCGGAGTGACCAGTGCGTGGGGCGGTGGGTTTCACTCAGCCAGTGACTTTAGTCGAGATTGGAAGTCCTCGCATGCGGGGTAGCAACGGGCCGAATTGGACACATTGAAGAACTGCGGTTTCAAGGTGACTGCAGGCAGATTTAGTAAACCCCGAGGAATCGTGTATAATGTTCATCGACTCTTATCCATCGCAATCTTCAAGCCCGAAGGGGCCTAAAATTACGTTCCTGGGGAATTCCGATTCCAGAACCTTTTGCGAGGTCTTCCATTCGCGGGCAGATCGTCGTTACAGCCGTCGTCACGGGATCGTAGGGTCATTATTCTGGAGCTTGGCACTGCTGTTTCAAAAGCCCCACCGGATACCTGAATCGGCACCGCTGGAGTCGCCCCCTAAGAGAATGGGCGCTCACCCGTAAAGGTTGTCTGGATTGTGGATCTCCAAGGGCGGTTCATGATTCTGCATAGCATACTTGCTTGGGGCGGCAGGCGCGTGTCGGAAAACTGATGAGCGAAATTTTCGTCAGCCATGTCGAAGAAGATAAGGACAGCGCGCTGGAGATCGCCAGCCAGTTAGAATTATCGGGTTATACTACCTGGTATTACGAGCGGGATAGCGAACCGGGACCATCTTATCTACTTCAGATCGATCGCGCGATTGAGCAATCGCTCGTCATTGTCGTCCTCATATCCGCAGACGCTTTAGTGTCCGTTCAAGTCACCAAGGAGGTGATTCGAGCGCATGAAAAGGGTCTGCCGTTCATTCCTATCCTGAAAGGTATCACCCATGCCGAATTCCAACAACGCAAACCGGAATGGCGGATGGCCATGGGCGGATCCACCTCAATCCTCATGCCTCCGACAGGGTGTCAGCCAGTTGTTCCGCACCTCCTTGCTGGCCTGAAACAGTTGGGAGTGGTTCCAGGTGCCGGCAAGTCCACGACTGCCGTTCCCGCTGCCGAACTCCCTGCACCTGGCCGGTGGAAGTTGAAGAGGAAGGCTGTTGCCCTGGCGGGGGGCCTCCTGCTGTTTTCCGGGATTTGCTTTTATTCCTTGGGGTTCACGCCAGGCAAAATCGCTCTGGAGCTGAGGGTGGCACGATCCGGCTTCGCTTCGGAGTTCACCGAAAACTTCATAGAAGGAAAAAAGTTTTGGACTGGCGGTGAGAACTGGAAAGTAGTTGACAAGAAATTACAGATCGAAGGACCGGGAGTGGCTTTTTTGAAAGATAGAATCTATAAGGACTTTATTGCTTCCTTCGATCTGCAGCTTCTGAAGCCAAATGGAGCCCGTTGGCTATTGAGGGCCCAGGACGAAAGTAATTACTACCTGTTTCAACTCACTGGTCCACAGGGGAATCCTCCCAACGTGTTCAAGTGCTTTCGCTATCGCCGAGGCAATCCGCAATTACTCGTCCTATTTCCAGTGAACTTGGATCTCAGTGATCCCACAGATTGGATTCACATCACCATCGAGGCGAGAGGCAGCCAGATCATCCATAAAATAGATGTCACGAGTCAGCCGAAAGAAAAGTCTCAAAATCTTGCCGATTTGGAGGACCGAGCCTTTTCGTATGGTTATATTGGTTTTGGGGCGGAGAGTGGAGAAGAGTTCTATCTGGCAACAATTACCATTAGCCCCCAACTCCAGGATCCCTAGGACTTTCCGGATAGATACCACCCTTGGTTTCGGGAATGGACGAAGTGAAGAATTCAGGGGAGTCGAGGAGACTCCACTGGACAATGGGCCTTGTGGGCCTCGGGACTGTTATGTGGAATGACCTCTCATGTGGGGTATGGAAGATACTGGCATATTTTCCGCTATTTTTCTTGGCTCAATCCTTGTCGGTTTGCTTTGCCCAGACGGAGACAAAAACGACAGGCTCGATCTCTGGAACAGTCTACGATGCGGCCAAAGGGCCGAAGACGGGTCTGGAAGGGTCAAAGGTGACCCTGATCAACCCGGAGACGGGATTCCGTCGCAGTCGTCTCTCGGGAGCGGACGGCAGGTATGTGTTCGATTTGGTTCCACCCTACCACAATTACAGTCTGACCTGTGAGATGGCCGGGTACACGAATCTTAGCGGTGGGCGAAAACAGATCGAAGTCTATATTGGGACCCCGACTGAGCTGAAGGTTCCACCCTTTGCAATGAAACGGATATTGAGTTCCGGGACTCCAGCTTCTTCAACCGGTGTCAGCCGACAGCCGGAGAGATTGTTTTACGAGAATGCGGTCGGGGGAGGACAATCGTCCTTGCGAGCCGAAATGGATACTACCAGCAGGTCGCCCGTAGTCAGCGACGCTGGCCCTCCGATTCTGAGACAGGCGTGGGACTTCACGCAGCTAGTGGCCCCAGAGCAATTGAGCGAGGACTCTCTTGGTTCTACCCATGGAGTTGCAGATGAGACCCAGACAGCCCCCACTTCTTCGCCAACCTCACAAGTGCCTTCTTCGGCTAACTCGGCTGTGCCGCCGGGCAACTCAGTTAAACTGGTCAACACCAACAGCGCCACTCGAAGCGGAGTCTTTTCGGATAGCTTGATCCAGGCCCTGCCCCTCCAGGGCATAAGGACCTTCGACGCGTTGGCCCTTCTCTTGCCGGGGGTGGTCTACCCGCCGTTGACTCTATCCGAGACTCCGGGCCCCGGAATCGGACCCAGTCTGGGTACAGCGGGGCAATTGGTCGTCAACGGACTACGCAGCCGGGGCAATAATTTCACCGTCGACGGTTCAGACAATAACGATGAAGACATCGGCGTCCGCCGCCAGGGCTACATTTCCCTAGTTGCCCAGTCTATCGAGAGTATCCGACAGTATCAGATCGCCACTTTGTTGGCAGAGCCGCAGAATGGCCGCAACATGGGAGCGCAAGCCAACGCGGTTTCACGATCTGGAAGTTCAGGATTCCATGGGACCCTGTATGGGTTTCTTTCAGACCGGCGATTCAATGCCCGAGATTTCTTTGACCTGGACAGCAAGGATCTCCCCGCAAGTTTTCCAGTTCTGCAGTCGGGGAAAGACAGCTCCCCCGTTTACCTGGATGGGAAAATGCTTAATCAGGACAATCCGGTGGGACACGAGAATCCCTTCACACGCTTTCAGTCAGGTGCGGTATTTGGTGGCCCCATCAAAAAGGAGGAAACGTTTTTCTTTGGAGCCTTCGAGCGCCAGGAGATTCATGCCAGCCGGGAGTCGCATTTTGCCGTTCCCACAGTGGCTCAACGGGGGCTGTTTGATAGCGGAGCCGAGGGATTGGAGAAACGGTTTACTCTGGGAAACGAGCAGTTTCGTCAAGTTTTCTATCCGACCAGCGGTTACGGGGACTCAGTCTTCAGCCTGTTCCCCTGGCCCAATGACCCGTTGGGACCATACGGGTACAACACCAGAACAGAGATTCTTGGAGCAAGTGGAGAGGGATCCATACTTTCATTGAAGATAGACCACCACTTCGCGAAGGGCAATCCCAATCAGGATGCTGCCCAGGACCATCTGCTGACTGGTAGGTACAATTTCAGTGACGATAGCACGCAACTTCCCGTCACTGGCCAAGCCATTTTCTCGTCAATGCGGCCCCAGGTCAGGACTCAGAACCTTTCCCTTTCTTTGGACAGCATTTTTTCCAACAACATTTCCAACCAACTTAGATTTTCCTATGGTCGTACCACCCTGGGGTTTCAAGACATCCCTACCGGTCTGACTGGAAAAAGCTTCGTCAGGCTCGATGATCCCAGGGACAGGCAGTTCCTGCTCAGCGCTCCGATCATATACAACGTCACAACCACGCTCCGGCCGGGATCGGCCACAGCGTACAGATCGTATGATTCTCTTTTGCATCAAGGGGCAGTTGGATTGCCAACCACCAATGGAACTGAGGCCATCACCGGTCCGATCGGTCAGGTCTCCATGTCGGGTTTCAGCCCGCTGGGAATTGACGTGCTGAATTTCCCTCAGCAAAGAACGAACAACACTTTTCAATATGCCGATACCTTCATCTATAACTCGACCCGAACCCATCGGTTGGCCTTGGGAGCGGATGTTCGCCGAACTCAACTCAACAGCTTCCTGGACAGAAACTCCCGTCCTCAAATGGTCTTTAGCGGTGCGCCGAACCTGGACCAGTCCAATGGAATCCCCAACAACCTGCTGTACGTTGGGACCGAGACCGAGTTAGGCCAGGCGGGGATCGAGAGAGAGCTAACCTATCGAGGGACAGATTTCGCCGCCGTGGGGAGTCCTACCGGGTTTTCCCAGGTTCTGGCAGGACCGGATGGGTTTGGAACGATCGGACTCCGTTACTGGCAGATCGATTTATTTGTCACGGATCAGGTGCGACTTCGCCCGAATGCCAGCCTGGTTTTGGGGCTGAGATATAACCTCAATACTGTGCCCCGGGAAGTGAATCATCGGATCGAAGACAGTTTCCAATCTCCCGAGGTCAAATCTCTTATTGAATTGGAGCCTGGTTTGGGGACATTTCTCAATAACCGGACGACGATCTTTCCGAGCGACCATAACAACGTGGGACCCTATCTCGCCTTCGCCTGGGACCCGTTTGATAGAGGCAAGACCTCTGTCCGGGCCGGCTTTGGCATCTACTATGATCAAATCCCGGGCGCGGTCATCAGTCAATCTCGAAACGTCTTTCCTAATTTCCTGGCCTTGAACCTGGGGGGATACCGATTGAACAGCCAGGATCCTCCAGACTTCTTCAGGTTGGCTCCCGTCAATCCTAATCGATTTGCTACCAGCGGATCTCTTAACAATTATGATACCGGTGGAGAAGGAGGGCCGGACTTGGTGGCCTTCATGGTTGACACCGCAGAGAGGACCAACAACGGGAGTGGCCCGGCCTTCGTCTTGCCCTCTGCCAGTCTGGAAACCCCCTATGCAGATCATTGGGCTATTACGTTGGAACAGGAAATCCACCGCGACCTGATGATGTCACTGGGTTACGTGGGAACCCGAGGATTGCATCAGTTGCGGTTTGCAACACCAAACCTGGGCCCCAATGTTTTCCCTGTAGTTCTGAGCGTAACCTCTGAAGCCGCAGGAAGTGAGCCCATCTTCAAGGGAACCACAGTCTCACCAGGCACAGAAGTGGTCAATACAGGCTCGTCGCTCCAAACCAATGGAAGACCTTTCCCTCTTCTCGGATCCTTTACGTCCATCGAGTCAGATGCCAGTTCGTCCTATCACAGTTTGCAGGCGCAGCTGATGAAGAGATTTTCAAGGGGTGTTCATTTCACTGTGGCTTACACCTGGGGACACGCGATTGACGAGGTGTCGGACCTGTTCGATCTCGCTGGGGCTCCGGCCGTCCCTCAGAACAGCTACAATTTGCGAGCGGAGCGGGGCGATGCCGGCTTTGACGTGCGTCATCGAGTTTCCTGCAGTTTCGTCTGGGAATTCCCCGTTTTCAAAAACAGAAAATGGTTGGGGGGATGGAGGGCCTCGGGCATCGGGTCTTTTCAAACGGGACAACCCTTTACGATCCTTGCCCCTTATGACGTCAACCTGGATGGCAATCTCACGGATCGACTCAGCAGCACTGCGGGGTTCACCCAAGTGGATCAGCATGAAGAGCGATTTGCAATCCCCGATGCATTGAAACTACTGGCCCCACTGGGAAAAGATGGAGCCGTCGGCCGGAACACCTTTCGTGCGCCCGGCATTGCGGATATAGATCTGGCAGTGAATAAACGCTTTCGATTTACAGAGAATCATAACCTCGATTTCCGAGCTGAATTCTTCAACCTCCTGAACAGAACCCATTTCGGAATGCCTGTGCACCAGATCGACTTCCCGGGATTCGGGTATTCCGTCAATACCCTGGTCCCTGCTCGCACAATTCAGTTTGCAATCAAGTACAGTTTCTAGTTGCTAGGCAATTCAGTACATGTCTCGATGGGAGGTGAAACATGATGAAAGACATATGCACCTTGATCTTCAGGCGGAATAATTCGCCGTGGATTTGGAATACATTAACTCTTCTTCTATACGTTCTCAGTGCGCTGAACGTGTTTGCCGATTGTATCGGTGCCGACACAAAACCCGACACCTTGACGATCACCGGGATCAATCCGTCCACTCTTCAAGCTCCGTCTCCGGCCATTACCTTCCAAGTCAATTTCAGCTTCACATTCACGCCGCCAAATACCGGGAGTATTTCCTTCGTTCAACCAGGTGCATTCGGAGTTAATTGGGGAGGGAAAGTTGCAGCAACACTTACACCCACCGCGGCCGATTTGAATCAGGGCTCAACCACGGATGGTTTCCTGCGATTCCAGGCCCCTAGCCCGCTTCTCCAGGATCCACAGACCGTCTCAATCCGGATTCTGGCGACGTTTTGCAATACCGACCTGGGGACCCAGCAATCCGACGCCTCCTCGATTCAGATCCTTGGCAACAATCCATTACCGTCCATATCGAGCCTTGAGCCTGCGTCGGCTTTAGTGGGGGCTCCCGATACTGCATTGGTCGTAGTTGGCCAGAATTTTGTGGAGGGATCCGTGGTCAAATGGGGTGACGTTTCATTGCCTACGGTCTTTCAAGGCCATACTCAATTGTCTGCCGAGATTTCGGCCGACAAGCTCGCCTCTGCAAAGACTGCCGACATTACGGTCTTCAACCCCGCGCCTGGAGGCGGGACCTCCAACATGATGTCGTTCACGGTGACACCAAGGGATGTGTATGACTTGGCGATTCCAGTCATATTGTCAGTCCACGGGAAAAACAACTCGTTTTTTACCTCCGAGATGACCCTCGCGAACCGGGGGAACCAGGATGCAATCTTGGATTATACCTACACCCGAGCCGAAGACTTTGGAGGGGGCCAGTATATGGCCTCGGAAGTATTGCCGGCCGGCCACCAGCGGGTTGTTGCCGATGCTCTTGATCACTTGAGCGATCTCAACAGTTCTATCCCTCGAAGCGGAGACCGCCTCGGGACCTTGTCTGTACACTTCGGGGGAATCGCCTCCGCGGAAGGCGCGGTGGTCGTACGCACCACGACGCCGGTTGCGAATGGGCGCGCAGGATTAGCCTATACCGGTGTTCCTCTGGGAGCAGCCATTCATGAAACTTCATACCTCTGCGGACTCCGGGAGAATGCCACCGATCGTTCCAACATTGCCCTGCAAAATCTCGGCTCTTCCGATGATGGAGATGTTGTGCTTCGTTTGACAGTTTTTTCAGGTGATCCACAATCCCAAACTGAAAAAACCCTCTCAGACTTGAGGCTCCCGCCTGGTGGATGGAAGCAATTGAGCTCTGTCCTGGCCTCGGAAGGGCTCTCAATTGTAAATGGATACGTTCGTGTCCAACTCGTCAGCGGCACGGCTCCCTATTACGCGTATGGCGTGATCAATGACCAAATAACATCGGATGGGTCCTTCATTCCGCCCGTGGCAGAGAGTGTCATGAATGGCCGGCAGGGCGTTACCGTTCCGGTCATCGTGGAAACTAGCTCCTATGACAGTGAACTGGTTCTGACCAATTGGAGCACCAGCGCCCGAAGACTTCAATTTTCCTTTGTTGCAGATTCCATCCAAACAGCAAACAAGACCGCCAGCTTTGCCCTCTCGCTCCAACCCGGTGAGCAAAGAATCATTCCGCATTTGGTGCAGTGGATGCGAGATAATGGCGTCGAGGGGATCTCCGGGAATTCCAGCTATGCTGGGCCTCTTTTTGCGACAGTGGACGGGGGAGACGCCTCGGGGATCTTTCTGGGGGCCCGAACCTCCACGGTTGGTGGTTCGGGACATTACGGTGTATTTTATGCCGGGGTTCCATACGGGTTGTCGTCGACGGATAGCGCATGGATATTTGGTCTCCAACAGAATCCCGAGAATCGTTCCAACATTGGTTTGGTCAATACCGGGGAAATCGATAGTTCCTCAAGCAGTCTCAATATTGAGATTTATGATGGGGACACCGGGGCCTTGGTAGGAACCGTACCTGTATCGCTGAACGCTCGCTCGTGGATCCAGATGGGATCGATCCTGGCTCGATTTTCCCCGCCCCCCAAACAAGCTTACGCTCACGTGGTTCGCATCAGCGGTACGAACCCCTTTCTTGCCTATGGAGTCATCAACGACGGGGGACAGCCCAACCAGCGAACCGGCGATGGAGCCTTTGTGCCCAGTTCCCCGTAGGTTTTGATTGTACCCCCTGGAGAAGGAGAAGGAACGATATGAAGAACTTATTCAAATTGGCAGTACTATTTGTCACCACAGTGTGCGCGGGGTACGCACAGAATATTGTCGGTGACTGGCAGGGGACACTCAAGGCCGGCCCGGCTGAACTTCGCCTTGTCCTGCATATCGCCAGTGACCAAGATGGCAACCTCAAGGCAACGCTTGACAGCGTTGACCAGGGGGCCAACGGCATACCTGTAACTTCCATTTCGCTCCAGGATTCGAAGTTGAGCTTTGCCGTGGACTCGGTCCACGGCACGTACGAAGGAAAAGTCGACCCCAATGCAACGGCGATTGCCGGAACCTGGACGCAGATGCAGCCCTTGCCACTCGATTTCAAGCGCCAGACCACTCCGCTAAAAACCGGGCACAAGCCCGCTAAGCCCTCTGACATCGATGGCGCCTGGGCCGGCACGCTTGATACAGGCACCGCGAAACTACGGGTCGTGTTCCACATTACCAATACCGAGGACGGCCTGACAGCCACGATGGATAGCCCTGATCAGAATGCGAATGGCCTGCCTGTGACGGCCGTGTCGCGGGATGGTTCGTCGCTCGCGATGGTGCTGAAGCAGATTCCTGGCAGTGGCAGGTTCGACGGCAAGATCAACAAGGAACTGACGGAAATTGAGGGTACATGGACACAGGGGGGAGCCACCTTGCCCTTGCTGCTCAAGCGCGTCAAGGGTGCGGCCTGAGGGTTGATTAGAGTGACCCCGAAAGGTACCTGGAACTAAGACCAACCGCAATCGGCCCAAACAGATCGTGTCGGAGGTTGGAGAGGATTCGGATGCAGTGAATCGGCCGACCGGGGAATTTTGAAGGGCTGAGCGGGTGACCGCTATCACTCTAGGGGGCCGCGTTTGCCACGTTGTCAGCAGCTTCGCGGACCTTAGCCCTCCAA
>DATKMG010000508.1:0-10123 GCA_035541995.1 Terriglobia bacterium | reverse complement strand
AGCCCCTAACCAAATTTTATTGTATTTAATAAAAATAAACGCCACCTAACCCCCAATCAAATCAACACGTCGATTAAAGCATTACTTGAGATATTGAAAAAGCAGACAAAAAAAGTCACTTTGAGCCAAAAAAAGTAGCCGTAAAATGTCACCGCCTAATCCAACCTCAACCCCGAAAGGCGAAAGCAGGTTGACACCATTACCCCTTTCGCCTTAACCTCTTCCCCATGGGAAAGCGTAAGTCTAAATATGATAAAGACAACTCCCCTCTTACCATCCGCGAGGAAGCCTTCGTCAATGAGTACATGGTGGATGAGAACGGAACAAGGGCCGCGAAGGCAGCAGGTTACAATAAAGCTGGCGCCCACGTGATGGCCACGCGATTGTTGCACCGTAATAAAATACAGGCGGCTTTGAGGCAGAGACGCGACCAGCGCATGAAAAGATGCGAGATTTCTCAAGACCGGACCATTCAAGAAATAGCGATGGGATGCTTTTGGGATCCTGCCGATCTGTTCAATACTGACGGCTCTCTGAAGCAAATCCGCGATATGTCGTTCAACACTCGAAGGTGTGTGGCAGGCTTCGAGGTGGTCGAATTGTACGAAGGCGAGGGCGAACAGAAGCACGCTTTCGGCCGGCTCAATAAGATCAAGCTGGTGGACCGCCGCGATTATCTGGAGTTGCTGGGACGGCACCAGGGGCTATTCAAAGACGAATTGATGGTGAAACATGAGTTCAGCGCAGAGCTTACCCGAATTGTTGCCGGGGGTCTCGACCTTTCGAAGTTTACAGACGAGCAACTCGAAGAATTTAACGCCAACATCGCTCGACTTGTTGCTGGCCGGGGGGATCAACGAGCTTTGCCGCCGCAGTCCATTGAAGTGGTTGCAACACCACACGAGGACTCGGGACGACCATTGGAAGGAGAAGGGATCGGACCCGTACACAAGATTCCCGAATAAACCTTTCTTCCCTTGGCTCTTTGACCTGTTAAGGTCCGAACGCCGGCTCTTTATCCCCAAATCCCGCGAAATGATGCTCTCCTGGGCCGTGGTGGCCGATAGTGTCCATCTTGCCCAATGGACGCCAAACTCCCACATCATCATCCAATCAGAGCGCGAATCGAAGTCAATCGACTTGGTGGTGGGGAAGGGTATTCCCGGCTACGCCAGGGTCATCTGGGAGCAACAGGATGAGTGCCTGAAGGTGATGCACCCACTCACCAAGTCAATCGATGACATGCCCGGGAACCTGATGACCTGGCAGAACGGAAGCTCGATCCGCGGCGTACCCTCGGGAGCCGACCAGGTGCGCCAGTACCACCCAGCCCGATTCATTATGGATGAGGCGGCTTTCCTGACGGAAGCAGCAGCATCCTACGATGCGGCCGAACCGGTGGCCAGCCAGATTATCGTGATCAGCTCTGCGGCCCCATCTTGGTTTGGCGAGACGGTGATGAAAGTTCTCGAATCAGGAGTACCCGGTTGAGTCTGATGATCTCCTTCGATTCCGGCCCAATTTCCTAAAACACCCCCAAAACCCCAAAAATATTGCGCCAGGATGCCACCAGACGCGCACCGAGGCATCGGGCCTGTACGGATGTATGCCATATTTATTACTTGACGGTGGTTCCTAATAGATATAATCTCGACCTATGAAATCCATAAATATCGATAACATTCCGAACGAGATTCATCAAAGTGCCAAGGTGGCAGCGGCCCAACAGGGAATTACGCTTCGAGAGTTTATTATCAAGGCAATTGTGCTGGCGGTTCGGACCACGCCTGAAAGGCTAAAGGAGTCCAAATGAAGGTCGTAACACTTGCTCACTACGACGCCGCCTGCCGCGAATTGGAGTTGGCAAAGTCGGTTGACGAGGCGAAGGACCTGCGGGATAAGGCAGAGGCAATGAGGGCCTATGCGCGCCAAGCCAAGAACAAAAAGGCCGAGCTTTACGCTGCCGAAATCAGGATTCGGGCCGAACGGAAGTTAGGAGAACTTCTCAAGAAAACGGAGAAAGCCCCGGCTGGACGACCGAAAAAGAGTAAAAATAAATCGGTCGTGACAAACGACCAATTATCGACGGCCACCCTCAACGAGCTTGGAATCTCAAAGGATCTGAGCGCTAAGTCACAGAGACTCGCTGGTGTTCCTGATGAAATCTTTGAACAGAAACTCGGGGAACTAAGGCGAACAGTCGAGGAGGAAGGAAAGCGGGTAACGACCGACCTCCTTAAGATAGGCGCCGACAAGCTGAGAGAGCCGAAACCTAAACTCCAGGAAGCACGGCTTGAACTGATCCTTCCTGTTGCCGAGTTCCAAAAATGGAGCGATGAGGCAAAATGGGA
Source organism: Terriglobia bacterium (assembly GCA_035541995.1). Taxonomy (GTDB): domain Bacteria; phylum Acidobacteriota; class Terriglobia; order Versatilivoradales; family Versatilivoraceae; genus DATKMG01. The sequence goes on along the minus strand of DATKMG010000508.1, from coordinate 7,772 downwards.
AGGAATTGAGTTGCCAGAGTGGGTGAGACAGCAAGTCAACGCAAGCGTGGCGATGAAGGCTAAGCCGTTTCTGGACATCAAACCGGAACTTCAGCCAACGAACGGTTGCCGAGACCTGCCGCCGAAAGGAAGCAAGTGGGGGTTGCGCGGATGGCGGTACATGATCAACACGTACCACCGAGAGCCGACCGAGGCTGAGTTTGACCTCTACCAAAAGAATAAGCTGTGAAGATGATCCATCGTAAGGACTGCAAATGACCCCCTGTGTTGCCCTCTGGCTTCGAGGTGGAGAGACGCGACGAAGTGGGACGGCGTGCGGACGGCCGGCCAGGTGGAAGGTCCAATTCACGACTTTTGTGTTACCCTGCTGCCGATACCATCTTTTCAGGGTAGGCAAAGAGTTGGCGGAGCGGGGAGCCAAGTTCAAATTCGAGAAGATCAAGAAGCGGAAAGGCAGGTAGAAACCGATGACAGGCCGCGGGTACGTCAATAAGGATCTGAGGGTCGCTGTGAAGGACATCTTCAGTAAAGACCCGTCATGCACCTTGGCTGAGGTTTCGAGGCGCCTTGGAGTCAGCAGGCAGAGGGTAGGGCAGATCGTCAGCATCGTTTTCCCGACCTGGAACGGGAGAGCACGGCGGCGGGAGGCGACGGTTTGCCGTAGGGTGAAGAAGATTGCAACCCTAAAGACCTTCGTGGCAATCAATCGTTCATGCCCCTTCCCTGTCAATCTCGTCTATCGGAAGCCAGTCTCGCTGCGTAACATCGCAACCCGCAGGGTCAATATCTTGGGAAGGCTCTGCCGGATCGTGAAGGTTGGACAGTATGAAAGCAGCGGCTATTACTGGTTAAGAACAGGTCCACCGGAACCTGGCGTAGAGTACACGCTTGCCGTTTTGCCCGATGGGCGGGTCATGGTGATTCCGAATTCGATGTACCGCAAGTCCATGTTCGTTTTGGGTGAGAAAAAGAAACCTGGGGCGAACGACGATTTCCATGGGTGGGATTCGTTGGTAGGAGCGTGGGACCTGCTTAAAGAGTGAGGGGTTTATGGAAGAAATCTACATTCAGTCGAACGGTTCTGTGAGCGTTATAACCTCATGGAAGCAGGACGGCGGGGTGTGGAGAAAGCCCCAGACCGTAACGGAGTCCCTCAAGCTGCCCTATGTTCCAGCCAGAATTGAGCCCATCTGGGATGTGTTGGAGGCCAGGGTAAAGGCTTTGGACGAATGGGAGTTCTACCGCGGATCGGGAAGGTTTGAATGAATCTCTGGCTTTTGGGGAGTATTATCGTGGTTCGGATTCTGCTCTTGCTTTGGGAGTTCTGGAGGTGCCGTTGAAGCGGGTCACTGCCCGGGCCCATGAACGGCTGCGCCGGCGCCTTCGGGTCGAACGATACGGCCGCGAGGCTTTGGAGTTCCAATGCTTTAAAGCCTGGAAGATGGCGATTGAGATTCTGAGGTCGCACAAGAAAGCGAGGAAAGTGTGAAACTAAATTTCTACCGGACGGTTTTCATTATCGTTGTTGTGGTTGGAACTGGGGTTCTGGTGTGGGAGGCTCAGTGGCGATCCCACCTCAACAGCCTTAATGCTCTGTCGGCATCAGTTCACCAGCCAGTTGCTTCTAATGGTCCGGACGTAGGGTATGGATTCACCCAGACCCCAAATCTAACCCTGAAGCAGATTATCTGCAAAATCGACTCCCTCGCGTGCAAGAAGAAGTTGCAGTACGAGGTCGCCCAGCAATACCATGAGGGCCGATACATCTGGGTATTCTTCATGTGGCCTAATGACAGGTCGTGGGAAAGAGCGTCTGGATACGCCGAAGAAGGTGGCGTTCCGGTCTATATTTCGGACGCTGACTATGCCAGCAAGATTGAGTGTGCTCAGGGACTTCTGGAAATCCTTGAAAATGACACGGGCCCAAATTTCAACTTGCATCCTGACCATGAAATCACGGACAAAAACGGTTATAAACCTCCGCAAGAACGGGGATTCAGCGGACCTTTAAATTGTGACCCTCATCGGCAATGCCAATAAAAGGAGACTCTATGAAATCGACTGTAGTGTTGGTGTGCTTGGCAAGCCTACTAATGGCTGTGTCGGTACGCTGTCAGGACGCTCCAGTGGTGCAGCTATCTGGAGAAGACGCGACTTCAGCCAAGATCGTATGGCAGCAGCTTCAGCGGGCCGAGAAAGCCTGGGACACCAAACAGAAACGCATCGCGGTGAAGTACCTCACAGTACCGGCAGGCGACCCGGAGGCAGGGAGTACGATCTGGGAAGGCGAGACCGCTATAAGTTTTTCAGCCCTGACGTATGGCGAAGGTGCGGTCACTTTGGATGGTTGCTGGGCGTACGACACGAAGGGCGGAGCTTACGTCACTGATTGCAACACCGGGAAGGCCATCAAGCCCACCCCTGATCAACTCGCTGCGGCCGAAAAGGAAAAGAAGGACGCCGCAGAACGGGCTGCGAAGGCCCGCCGCAAGCGCATAGGTTTCGATGACAACTGCTCAAGCTGCACACCGCGCTTTGACTTTTCCCGGGACTTTAAGTTCATCGTGCCACCGAAGCCGGAACCTGCTCCGAGCAATTCCCCGTGCATGTTCAACACGCTCACTGGAGCCGTGCCAGCCGTAGCGTACTGAACTGCGGTGCGCCCGAACAGAGTTTTATTGTATTTAATAAAAGGGGATTATATACTTGAGTACCTTGGAGGTTGAAAGATGAAAATTTACGTTGCTAGTTCGTGGCGGAACACATTTCAACCGTCAGTGGTTAAAATTCTCAGAGAAGATGGCCATAATGTCTACGACTTCATGGACTCAGAGGGATTCCACTGGAGCGAGGTTGATGCCGAGTGGAAAAGCTGGCCTTCGGACGTTCCTAAATACCTCAAGGGGCTTGAGCACCCTTGCGCCCTTCGAGGTTTCAGCCGCGACATGGATGCCCTAAAATCGTGTGAAGTATGCGTCTATGTCATGCCTTGCGGGGTTTCCGCTTCTCTTGAAGCTGGGTGGGCTAAAGGGGCGGGTAAGCTACTTATCGTATACGTTCCTGGACTGCGAGAGCCTGATTTAATGGTGAAGATGGCGGACCTAGTTACCGGTGACCTTGAAGAAGTTCGGGAAATGCTGAAATTTGATCGTGTCAAGGTAGTTGGGGACTCAAGTATATAATTCCCTAATAAAAACCCTTGAACTACTATAACGAAATCGACCCGTTCGCCGCAGCTTGGCTGCTGGAACTGATTAAGGTAGGAGAGTTGCCCGATGGGGAAGTCGATATGCGCAGCATCAAAGATGTCCAACCAAGCGACCTCAAGCGATTTACTCAGTGCCATTTCTTCGCCGGAATTGGAGGATGGCCCTACGCGCTTCGACTCGCAGGATGGCCCGCAGACCGACCTGTTTGGACGGGAAGTTGTCCGTGCCAACCCTTCAGCGCGGCAGGAAAACAAAAAGGGTTCGGCGACGAGCGACACCTCTGGCCAGAATTCTTCCGGCTCATTAGGGAGTGTCGGCCACCAGTTATCTTCGGCGAACAAGTCTCAGGTGCCGTCCGAGGAAAGAATCTTGAAGACTCGAATTTGCCGGAGATGCGGGGAAGAGAAGTCATACTCCGAGTTTTACACAAACTCCAAAGGCAATCGCCCAGCGGTTTGTATGGAGTGCGCGAGGGCGAGAGAACGGGGATACAAGCGGGAGAAACCCGAAGTGATGTCTCGGCGCTATCAAGAATGGCGCGACAAGAAGCGGGGATACGCTTTGGTGAACGTGGCGAGGCACCGCGCCAAGCAGAGAGGGATTCCGTTCAATCTGGACCCAGCAGACATTCAGGCGAGGATAGACCGTGGGTACTGCGAAGTCACGGGAATCCCGTTCGATCTTACCAAGCCTCGATGCTGGAATGCGCCATCGCTGGATCAGATAGAGCCATCGAGGGGATATACCCAGGAAAACGTCCGGGTGATTTTGTTTTCCTTGAATGTGATGATGAATGTTTGGGGAGAGCAAAAAGTCGTTCAAATCGGAAACGCGATTCTAAAGCAGCGTACAAAGCGCAGCGAAGAATTAACCGAACGCTTGACCGATGCTTTGAAGCGGAGGCTGGATGGAGCTGGCTCGACCTTATTCGAGACGACTTGGAAGGAGAAGGTTACGCCATCGGGTCACAAGTATTGGGAGCACACAGCGTCGGCGCGCCGCACCGGAGGCAACGGCTTTACTTCGTTGCCCACACCGAATTCAGCCGACAACAACGCGAGTCGGTCGGACAATGCTCCGGCTTATTCCGAGAGATGGATGGCGAGAGAGAATCATGGAGCGCAGTTGGCGCATACGGTTCAGGCTCTATCGGCAGTTCCAACTCCCAACGCAATGGAGGGTGGCCAAACGAACCGCGGCGGGAAGCGGTACGACGAGAAGCTGATGGGCGGGATTGCAAAGTTGGCATCATGCCCAACCCCAATGGCCGGGACGCCAGCGCAGAACGGCTACAACGAAGCGGGCAACACGGACTATTCGCGGAAGATATTGGAACTCGCGACGTGCGCGACACCCCGCAGCGAGGACTCGGAGTGCGCGGGAGCGCATCGGGGGATAGCGGACGGACTGCACAGCCAGGCGCAACTCTCGACAGTGAGCACGCCAAACGGCGACGATGCGAACAACGGGACGAGAAAGAGCGGGGTATTCAAGAGCCTGACGCGGGAAGCGACCTTATCAGCAGTGAGTACGCCCGCCGCGAGGGACTACCGGAGCGAGAGCGCTACAGACGAATACAACGAAAAAAGATGGACTCACAAGAGGGGGAAACCGTTGAATGCCCAAGCCACCTTGGCGTCGATCTCGACGCCAAGCAGCCGGGACTGGAAGGACTCACCAGGAATGAACGAGAGTGGCGTGGACCCGGATGGCTCCCACCGGATGAGGCTCGATCAGTTGCCGCAGCAGGCGCAACTCGCGGGTTCTGGCGAGACTGCGACTGGTGGTGGGGCCGAGACGGGAAGTACAGGCCAATTGAACCCGGATTATTCCCGCTGGCTACAGGGGTTTCCGGCCGTGTGGGGCAGTTGCGCGGCTATGGCAACGCAATCTGTATCCCGGTCGCGGAAGCGTTCATTAGGGCTTATCTTGAAGTAGAATCTGAAAACCAACTTGAAAGGTAAACCGATGACATATAGAAAAGCACGACCATACGCTGATTTACTGGGAATCGTGATTTGTCTCATGGTAGCCGTGAGTGTAGCGAAGTGCCAGCAGATACAGAACGGTCCCCCGCCTCCGAGTGCGGCCAAACTCTCGCCACCAAAGGCTGGCCCTGAACCTGTGAATCTAACGACTGATGAAGCGAAGGACGTTGACCTGGTGGTGAAGGACGCACAGATTCTCGCTCTCCAACACGACCGCCAGACGCGCCAGATGAAAGACGAGGACAACGAGATCAAGGCGAGAATGAAGCATCTTCAGGAAACACTGGCGAAAGCGCACGGGCTTGACCCAGCAAAGTGTCAGGTGGATGTGGAACACAAAACACTGATCATAATGAAAGAGCCAGAGCCGCAGAAGCCGAAGGCGACCTCGAAGTAGGAAGCTAATCACCAGCGCGGGCCTATAGCTCAGTTGGATAGAGCACCTGCCTTCTAAGTAGGTGGCCGCAAGTTCGATCCTTGCTAGGCCCGCCAAAATTAGGAATAAGATGAAACGACCTCCAATGTGGGAAGTAACAACGGGTACGTTCAGTCACCGAGTTCTCGAAAAGGACTGTGATAGGGCTGCGCTGGCTGCATTCATGAAATACCCAATTCCCTCTACGCTTGGCTTTCTAACCGCAATTAGGAAAATTGGGGACAATGGAAAGTATGCACGCGGCGGCAGCTTCTATACTTGGACCGGAAACATTCTTGAAAAACTTGGGATCGAGTTTATGAGTTATGGGAGAAAGCAAACCATTCGGATCTTACCGTGTGAGTCCATCGAAGAAGTTAACCCTAAACTTTCCCGTTGACATGCACCGCTAAATCTATTGCATCATCTTGGCTGGAGAAGCAGACATGCCAGCGTCAGAGGTTATGCCGCTATTTAAGGCGCACAAACTTCATTCGGGATCGCCTCACGGTCCCATCGTCACCAACCCTGCTCAAGCAAAAGCAATTCAGTTGTCGTATGCGCGTAAAGAAGGTGCAGACGTTCCGCCGCCTCCTGACAAGAAGAAGCGCAAGCGTCGGATGCGGGCCTTTGCGGGCCACAAATCAAAGCGAGGTTAAATCCATGGATATGAAATTATTCCACGAGAAGCGAAAGAAACTCCGGCTGAAGCACATGCAGGAGCATGGTGATCCCCAGGCGCGAGAGCTTCTGAATCGCAGTGGGTTTAACCGAACTCCGCGAATGCCGGAGAAGCCCCCGACAATGACGCCGGGAGAGACGCTGATGAGAGGCCATGACGTGCAGGAGCGGAACGACATTCCCGCCACTGGCCTTTATGGGGTAAGGGCAAAGGAAGGATCGGCACCGCCCGACAAGGCCGGCCTGATTCCCTTCGAAAAGCAGTCTGATGCTCTGAAGCAGAACTATCAGCCCCAACCCCGACCAATGAAGCACGGCAAGAAAATCTTTGCCAAAGATCCCAATTACAATCCCGAACCCACCACGCCGGCACCATCCGGCCCGGGAACGAAGCAAACAAACGCTGCGGTCGGAAGTCCGCAGAAGTCTTTGTCAAGTTACGCGGGAGCGCCAGGGGGAACCGAAATGGGAGTCTCCGGAAAGATGGCCACCCAAGTTCACGGCCATACGCCCACCGGTCCAGCGCCAGCCAACTTCAGCCATCGATCAACTGAGTACGCTGGGGAGAAGGCGCCGTCCGGTGAGGGATTCATGCCAGGAAAGGCCCAGAAATCCCTCGCGCAGTATCCGGGAGGCGGAAAGAAGAAGCGGAAGATGAGCCATCGAGCGATGGCCTTTATCGGTCGCCAGGGCCCGGGAAGCTACGGAACGGGATCGCCAGCATAAGTTTCCGGCAATCGCGTCACTCATCTATATCAGGGCTCTTGCTCTGATCGCGAGCGTTCTATGAGACGCCGCAGCCTGGGAGGGGAGAGAACAGCCGGAACTTTCCCCCTCAGGACAATCTCAGTGGCCGAATGAAACCCCATGTCAGGACACATCGTACCGATGCCAGGAGAGCAGACCGCGCCAGCGGGCGTTCTCGGGAATCAGGGGAACACGACGACGCTGAGGATGGGAAGAAAGAAGTCGAAAAAGTATCGGGCCTTCGTCGGGAAGAGAGCACGGAACCAGATGATAGAGGACAGTAACCGTACCGGCGAAAGATATTCTCCTTCCTCAGAAGGTTATGGGCGAGTTGGTTAAGGGGTGGTATGAATTCCCTACCAGGTGGTGGTCCAATCGGAAGCGGGTTTACGGCATCAAACCCCATGCCCGTAACCGGGGAGAGATCATTCGCAACCTCTGTGGCTGAAAACGTGAATGGAAGTCCACTTAACCGCAAGAAAAGAAAGCGCCGAATGAGCAATTTCGCCGGCTATCGAAGCGCAAACCAATGGGCAAAGACCCCGGAAGGCGCCAACTTCAGCCAACGTCCCTCGCAAACAAACCTCGATCCTTTCGGCTAATGAAATCCCGCTTGACCTAACCCCAGCCATATAGTACCTTTACCGTCATTGAGAAAGGCCGGATGACATGAGGTCATGGACGGCGTGGAAGACCAGCAGCGCCAGTGTAACCAAGAAGTTTTACTCCGAC
>DATKMG010000507.1:0-4034 GCA_035541995.1 Terriglobia bacterium | reverse complement strand
AGCGTCTCGAGCTGGCGGAAGAGCTTTTTGAATATCATTTGGTTGGCCCCCTACAAAAAAACAAAGTCAACAAGGCAGTGGACTGTTTTGATTGGGTCGAGACCATTGATTCGATCGAACTGGCCCAAAGAATTGACAGGGCATGCTCAGTTCGCGGCAAGTGCATGCCGGCCCTGATCCAGGTTAATCTCGCGAAAGAGCCGGGCAAATCGGGAATTGAAGTTGAAAATCTCACTGAGCTTGTTGAGCAGACTCAGAGCCTGAAGAATCTGTCCATCCGCGGGTTGATGGCGATTCCACCCTATTATGAACGACCCGAGGATGTACGCCCCTTTTTCCGGCGGCTGAGGGAACTTCGCGAGCAACTGGAGATGCGGTTACGTTCAGATGCTCTTTTGGGAGAGCTTTCAATGGGAATGAGCCATGATTTTCCAGTGGCCATTGAGGAGGGGGCAACCATTGTTCGCATCGGGACAGCCATATTTGGAGAACGGGTCTATACTTGAAACATGAATTTGAAATATCATGTCGAGACTGGGACCTTTACCATTGCAGTAAAGGTAGTTCCCGGAGCTTTCAAGACTACCGTAGTTGGATCCGAGGGCGAATGGCTTAAGATTCGTGTTGCTGCGCCTCCGGCCGATGGGAAGGCCAATCAGGCTTTGGTCGAGTTTCTTGCTCGACTACTCTCTGTGCCAAAGAGTTATATCGAGATCAAAAGTGGGTTCACGTCCAGGCACAAGGTGGTTCAAATCAGATCCTGCGATTCCAAGAAAGTAAGAGAGCTTCTGACAAGAGAGCCCGTTCGTCCTACGAGCGGTTGAGAGTGTCAATGAGGGCTTCCAAATTGCGGTTTCGGTGGACTGTTTGGAAGATGAATCTCGATTCACTTTGAGCTCAACCATGAATGTAAAAGAAATCAAACCGGTTGCCGTATCTATCGGGGCTCTTGTCTTTCCGGGGTTGGGGCATCTTATCATCGGAAAATGGGGAAGGGCTTTTCTATTCGCGTTTGCAATTCTGCTGCTTTTCGTTTTCGGACTCCTTCAGCAAGGAAAACTCTACACGTTGGATTTCGATCAACCTATATACAATCTCCCGTTTTTGGCTGACCTGAGTATTGGGATCCCTTATTTTTTGGCTAGGAACTATGGATACGGGGCGGGAGACATGCAGAATCAGTCTTACGATTATGGAACCACATTCCTGATTGTGGCAGGATTGCTTAACCTGTTGGTGGTATTGAACGCGTTCGATGTAGCGACAGGGAAAAAAAAGTAATGGAAATCTCTCACCTAAGTGCGATCGCCATTTTCTCCCTATCGGTATCTATTGTTTTCTCTTTGACTACCAAGGAAACCGTCAAAGAGCGTCTCCGCTATGCGGCCTTCGTTTTCTTCTGCTTCATTGGGGTTGCTGTCGCTGTAGGATGGGCAATGTACTTTTTCCCCAGGTGACTGACGGCTCATCCACTCTCCGTGTTCAAATCCTCTCCGGCAGGAAGATTCAACTCTCCGTTCTTTTCGAGAAGTTATGCCGTTTCATCTCTCCAGAGCGTGGCACAAATTCCGCATGGCATCTCGTGAGGCCTTGACCGATCAGCTTAGCCTCAATGTAACTCCATGGCTTGCTTGATTAGCTGACAGGTTTGAGTTATGTCGAAATTTCCTGTGTTGATCGTGAGGTGGTAGCGGGTGGAATCGTTGACATCCAGCCCATAGAAGTCCCGCAGATAGTGGGCGCGGGATCGATCATGTTCTGCGACATTCTTCGCAGCTTCTTTCGGGGGGAGATTCAATCCTTTGGAGATGCGATGAACCCGCAGGTCCAACGGAGCAACTAGCCGCACGTGGAGGGCGTCTTTCCGTTCTTTGAATACGACTTGACTCCCGCGGCCGAGGAAGATGACCCCCGGCCGGCTGCCCAGGTTTCTCAGAATTTCTTGTGTTGTTTTCAGGTACTTGTCTTCTGTGAAAAAGATCTCAGGTTCGATATAGGACAAGTTGAAGTTTAAGCCATAGTCGGGAGAAAAATGACTGCTGATTCGCAGGGAATCCACAATGAGATTCCACTTGCTATACGTCTCCTGATCATATTTGACAACGGATTCCGCCGTCACACCTGCCCGTTGAGCAATCTCATACACAATTTCTTTGCCATAAAGCTTCCAGCCCAAATCTTGGGACAGGCATGTGCCCACTGTTCGACCACCACTTCCCCTTTCCCGAGATATCGTAATCAAGTCAATCACGAGATGCGCTCCGATGCTTGTGCTCGCAAACTACTCAACATAAGGACCTGCCTACAGACTTTGGCCTAGATAGACAAGCCGTGCCACCTCTGCTGCGGTTGTCTCCAACAAGTGGGGGGCCTCCCGCACGGCCTGATCGAGGTCCATTGGTTTGTTGACGATGCTGAATATCGCGGAAAAGCCATCTTTATAGAGACATTCAACATGTTCTCCGATTGATCCTGCTAGAGCTATCACCGGAATCCCCTCTTGTTTTGCTAGCTTGGCCAGCATTCCTGGTCCCTTTCCGAATGAGGTCTGAGAGTCCATTTTACCTTCGCCTGTGACGACTAAGTCTACTTTACCAAGAATAGTTTTGACACGAAGCAGATCAAACACAAGGTTGCTGCCAGGCTCGAGGTCGGCGTGAAGAAGACCATGAAAGCTGCCCGAGATTCCTCCTGCTGCTCCTGCCCCGCGCATCCTGGAGACATCTATTCCACTGGTATCACGAATCAACGCTGCCAGCGATCCCAGCCCCTTGTCCAGGAGTTTCACCATCCTCGGGGTCGCTCCTTTCTGCGGACCAAAAACGGCTGCTGCCCCATTGGACCCCACTAGCGGATTCTGAACGTCACAAGCGACTTTGAGCTGAGTTCGCCTCAACCTCGGGTCCAGGGAAGAAAGATCAATTCTTGAAGTCACCAGCAGACCCTCTCCGCCAAAGCTTACTGGGCGACCCCGTCTATCCAGGACTTGAGCGCCCAGGGCTTGGAGCGCACCGATGCCACCGTCTACCGTGGCACTTCCCCCGATTCCGAGAATGATGCTCTTAACATTGTGATTCAACGCGATGCGCATCAATTCCCCAGTTCCGAAACTGGTGGTGTGCATGGGATTCCTCTGGCTGGAAGGCACCAAAGCCAGCCCGGAGGCTCGTGACATTTCGATAATTGCCGCCTTGCCGTCGCCTGTCACTCCATACTCAGCAGTTATTCTTTTCCCTAGCGGACCAACCACCTTGGCCCTAAAGATCCGGCCACATGTTCCGGACACAACGGCTTCCAGGGTCCCATCACCCCCATCAGCTATAGGAACACGGATAATTCTGGCATGAGGGAGGACTGCCAGGAATCCCGTAGTAATTGCTTCAGCGGCCTCCATGGCGCTGAGGCTTTCTTTGAACGCATTGGGGGCCACCAGGATTCTCAATGGACGTCGTGGGGAATTCATCTGCAAATACCGTCCCCGTTAGAGATGAGAGAGGAAGCCACCCTCGTCTTTATCCTTCGGTTCTTTTCGGTACAATCGCTGTTCCAGGAACTGGCGCGCCAGATCTCTTCCCCCTAACCCAAAGGCAATGGCCAATCCCAGGACGACTCCCCCGAACAAAATCGAAAATGTGGCTACAATCGTGGATTTTCCGATTCCCAATTGTTCCAGGGCCAGCGAGAGAATGAAAATCATGATCATTACCTGGACGCCGACGCTCAATAGCCTGGCGGACGGCAACTGAGAATTGACGGCGCCAATCAAGACACTGCGTCCGATGAAACGGCTCAGCATCATGCCTGCAACCAAAATGAAGATCGCTATGATTAAATTGGGAAGATAGGCAAAAAATCTCGAGAACACGAGCGACATTACGGTCTCATCCAGCGTCCGCAGACCAATCATGAAGAAGTTCAGCACGATCAGCCAATAGGCCACAGACGCCAACAATTCGGAGCCAGGTCGGTGAATGTTCCCCCTCTCCAAAACTGCAGTCAGGCCGATTTGGGCGCAAAACTTGTCGAAGTGAACA
>DATKMG010000506.1:0-4370 GCA_035541995.1 Terriglobia bacterium | reverse complement strand
GAAGTGCATGGACGTGGAGTCTTGAAATTCGAAGCGGGTGCTTCAAGGTCTTACGACAGTCCTGATCAGGGCGAAGCCGATCATCCGGATTGGCAAAATGAGATTGGTCTGGACCGTATGATTAGACCCGAGGCCGGCCTCACGCTTCGGATGATTGTCATCTCCTCCAACCATTTAACAGGGTCAGGCGCATGGGAAACTGTTTTGATTTTCACTTGTGTTAATGGGTGTCTGTTGAAGGTGTTCGACAGGCAATATTTGTACGGCGCTAAGTTAACGGTCTTGAGCCCTCAAGTCATATCAATCACTTCCGGAGAATGGGCCAAGAATGACCCCCTATGTTGTCCCTCTTATGAGAAGGTTGAGTTGTTCAGATGGAATACTATCCGAAGAACATTCTATCCAATAAAGACAATCAGGAAGAAGGCCAAATAGGACCAAGCGAAGGCCTTCTCCCAGGCCATCCCTTTCGATAGCGGCCATTGAGAATTGACGATGTGCGGAAGATGGGGACAGCTTGAAAGGAGGAAGACAAAATGAGCAAGGAGGCCGGGGATGAATGGGCCAAGTTAAACGCGCGCTTGAATCTTGTTGTCTCGTACGTGACGATTATCAGCATCGTCTACTATGTGATCGCCATCTTGTTGCTCCATCTTCTTCGGACTGATTACGATCCAGGCTATCGCTACCTGAGCGAGTACGTTGTTGGACCTTATGGAGCTCTGATGACCTCGACTTTCTTTGTACTGAGCATCGGATCTTTGGCGCTGTCTTTGGGCCTATGGCGGTCTGTTTCCTCTAAGCTGCGTTTCTTGCCGGGCCATTTGTTTTGGCTGGCTTGGGCGTGTGCTGTCTTTCTGGCTGGTATTTACCCGGGAGATCTGCAAGGATCGCCGCAGACTCGAATTGGCCAGATCCATAATCAGATGGGGGCGGTGGCATTTCCCAGCGCGGCCCTGGCCTTGCTGCTCCTGTCGTTTCCTCTACGTTGGGAGCAGAGGTGGAGGCCATTGTGGGGCACCGCAGTCGTTTTGTCTCTCGCTGTTGTCGTCTGTTTCTGGATGTGGGATCGACTCGAAGGGATCAGGCTCGGTGGCCTGGACCAGCGCGTCTTTCTCTCGATCACGCTGGCGTGGATGTTGATTCTTGCCAGGAAATTGTTAGCGATCGGGAAACAACGGAAGGAATGAGGGCGGTTGATCAGTGACCCGGTCAGGTGGCTTAAGCGCGTGCACCTGAAGAGGGTAAGGCCAAAATTATGAAGTCAATTCTAAACGACGAAATTTCGCGTGGGGCAGCCAAGCTGAGCCAAGCAAAATCTCGGCTCGACCGCGGAATCGATTATAATGGCTTTCGTATTCACCGGAGTCAGTATGATGAACATTGCTATCGAACTTCCTGAAGATATAGCCCGCCAGCTCGAAGAAAAGTGGGGCAGCCTATCGAAGGGAACCCTAGAGGCCATTGCTGTTGAAGGGTATCGTTCGGGCGCCCTGAGCCACGCCCAGGTCCAGCGAATTCTCGGACACGGCTCGCGATGGGAAACGGATGCGTTTCTCAAGAAGGCGGGAGCGTATCTGGACTATACGGAAGATGACCTGGCTCGCGATCTTGAAGTCAGCCGCCGCCTCAGCGCGAAATGATCATCGTTGCTGACGCCTCGCATCTCCACTACCTCGTCCTTATTGATCGCGCCAATATTCTGGAACAGTTGTACGGTAACGTGATCATCCCCCAAGCTGTCTTTGACGAACTTACCGCCGCTGACACTCCACCGAAAGTCAAGGCATGACTCTCAAAATGTCCGCCCTGGCTGGACGTGCGGCAACTGGCTGGGCCTGCTGATCCGGCTAAGTTATCTCGGCGCTGGCGAGCAAGAGTCCATTCAAATGGCGCAACAATTGCACGCTGATGCACTTATCATAGACGACAAGAAAGGACGCGCTGAAGCAGCCCGGCGAAACCTGCTGGTGATCGGAACTCTCGGCGTGCTGGCATCTGCTGCCGAAAGGAATTTGCTAGACCTCTCAGACGCTCTCCAGCACCTGCGGAAAACTAACTTCCATGTTTCGCCCCTGATACTCAAAGCCCTTCTGGATCGCTTCAAAGCCTGAGGTCTTCCGGAGAATTCGTACCGCACTACCGCACGGTTGTCCCAGAATGATAGTGTCCGGTTTGACCAAAGTAGAAATGTCCTCTTTAGAAGCGCAACGGCATTGATGGGCAGCAAGGCGAGCTGGTGTGGGCCCATGGTCTAAGACGAGCCCGTTACCGAGGTCTGGGTTAGGTGGCCTTGCATAATATCTAGTTGGAGCTGCCTGCCATATCAAACGTTGGTTCCGGCGGATCCGTCGAGAAATGCGGCAGCCGCGACTGGCGGTAATGAATAGCGCTTGAGAGACAAAAAGTCCACCCCGCCGCTTTAGAAGGGCCGTAGCCTATAAGTAAGGATGAAGACCTCCCAAGAACCTAACTGCACCAAGGCGAGAGATTTCAATAACCAGCACTGTGTCCGGCATCCGAAGCAAGATCCTCTCACCTTTGGTAGCACGGCGAACCATCAGTAGTTCTTCCGAGGTCTTAAGTCGCTCACCACGGCTTTCCATGACCATACGCTATCCATCGTCTGCCAAGCTACTCAAGAAGCAGGAGCGGGAAAGCCCTTGGCGAGAAACAGCATCATGGAAATGATGGCGATGCCCATGAGCACGCCGAAGGTGAGAAACGAAACTGCGAAGATGAAGCCGAAGGTCTACAAAGACCCAATCTATTCCTTTTAAAATGGGAGCAGTGCCGCACTTGACTTTTTGACTTTTCTGGGGCTGGAGACCTCTTAACCGGCTAGCAGTAGCCCCTTGCTCCTCTCCAATTGACATGGCTCTGCCATCAACCGATTCTGCGCTCTTCTGAGAATTCGGCTGATGGCTGAAGGGCTCAATTGCAGCGATTGTGCCAGCTGGATGGCCGGGAAATGGAAGAAATGTGTGGCTGCATAACAAATCTCTTCTCGGATGCGGCTCAGAGCCCGCGGGCCCCCTCTGCCCGCTAAGTGCTCGGCCTCCAGCCCCCCTCCCTGCGCCAGGATTTCACTGATTCTCTTCAAGCTCATGCGCCCTCGGGGCACGACTAAGGCTGGTTTCCGCCTGGATGGCTCCTGGCGGTGCGGAATTCCGGTCGCATATTCCGGGCTGGCCAACACAGGAAACCGCTCCGGCTGATAATATTCAGGATGCCGACCGAGGTCCTCAGTTTCACTCAGTTACGCGCCACGTTTCCCTCCAATCCCCCCCCCACTCCAATCGCGCTTCCCATCATGGCCATCTTTGCCGGAAAAGTCAAAAAGTCAAGTGCGGCACCATTTTCCCGCGATTCGCCTGAAATCTGCCTGATTCTCCCAGGTCCCGCGTCTTCGGTATCCCATCAGGTTTTTGAGCCGAGAGGAAAAACGTGGTGAGATTTGTGACCAAAACGCGGTTGAAATGGGGGAATTTCGAGGAAAGTTGGGGGTTGAGGGTCCGGTCGGCAGGAAACAATCCATAAACGACAAAACCCGCTACTGGAGCGGGCCTTGTAGTCTTTTCAATGTGGTGCGGAAGGGGGGACTTGAACCCCCACGCCCTTGCGAGCGCTAGAACCTGAATCTAGTGCGTCTGCCAAATTCCGCCACTTCCGCACGAAACAACTCGAAGATTAGCATGGCGATAGTCGTTTGTAAATGCGGTTCTGATCGACCTGGTAATGGGTCAGTAAAACGGAAAATGTTGGAGGGCTAAGGTCCGCGAAGCTGCTGACAACGTGGCAAACGCGGCCCCCTAGAGTGATAGCGGTCACCCGCTCAGCCCTTCAAAATTCCCCGGTCGGCCGATTCACTGCATCCGGATCTCCTCTAACCTCCGACACGATCTGTTTGGGCCAATCGCAGTCGGCCTTAGTTCCGGCTGGCTTCAGAAGTCACTTGGCTCAACCTCCGGCCGCACCCTTGACGCGCTTGAGCAGTAAGGGCAGGCCGGCGCCGGCTTGTGTCCATGTGCCTTCAATGGCCGTCAGTTCCTTGTTGATCTTGCCCTCGAACTTTCCAGCAATCTGCTTCAGCACCATCGTGAGCGACGAACCATCCCGCGACACGGCCGTCACAGGCAGTCCATTCGCATTCTGATCAGGGCTATCCATCGTGGCTGTAAGGCCGTCCTCGGTATTGGTAATGTGGAAAACGACCCGTAGTTTCGCGGTGCCTGTGTCAAGCGTGCCGGCCCAGGCGCCATCGATGTCAGAGGGCTTAGCGGGCTTGTGCCCGGTTTTTAGCGGAGTGGTCTGGCGCTTGAAATCGAGTGGCAAGGGCTGCATCTGCGTCCAGGTTCCGGCAATCGCCG
>DATKMG010000505.1:0-9102 GCA_035541995.1 Terriglobia bacterium | reverse complement strand
CTGTCGATACAAGGTATAACCTCCTAGTTCACCTGGGACTTCTTCAATAGTTCCACATCCAGGCAGAGACTCTGCAGTTCGCGGATCAACACGTTGAAGGACTCGGGCAGGCCGGGCTCGATGGCAGCCTCTCCCTTGACGATAGCTTCGTAAATCTTGGCCCGGCCATAAACGTCGTCAGCTTTGGCCGTCAACAGTTCTTGGAGAATGTGCGCAGCCCCATAGGCCTCCAGCGCCCACACTTCCATTTCTCCAAAGCGCTGTCCACCAAATTGGGCTTTCCCGCCCAGCGGTTGCTGAGTAATCAGGGAGTAAGGGCCGATCGAACGGGCGTGGATCTTGTCATCCACCAGGTGAGAGAGCTTTAACATATAAATGTAGCCCACTGTCACTTTCTGTTCAAAGCGCTCTCCGCTCATACCATCGCACAAGTAAGTCTTACCGGACATCGGAAGAGAGGCGTTCTCCAGTTGTTTTTTGATCTCCTTCTCAGTGGCTCCATCAAACACTGGAGTGGCGAAATACAAACCGAGTGCCCTGGCAGCCCAGCCAAGGTGGGTCTCCAAAATCTGCCCAACGTTCATACGCGAAGGGACACCCAATGGGTTCAGTACAATCTCAACGGGAGTGCCGTCAGGCAAATAGGGCATGTCTTCATCCGGAAGCACCCTGGCAATGACTCCCTTGTTTCCATGCCGCCCCGCCATTTTGTCGCCCACGGAAAGCTTGCGTTTCATGGCCACATAGACTTTGACCAACTTGATTACCCCCGGTGGCAGCTCATCCCCCTTCTTCAGCTTACCGATTCGCTCATCATGCAGTTTCTGAAGCACGTCAATCTGGCGTGCCGTCATCTCTTCGATTTCCAATACCTGTTCGGAGACCGGCAAGTCCTTCTGGCCGATCTTGACGCGCGACAAATCCTTCGCGCTCAACCGCTGAATGATTTCCTTGGTCAGGGTAGTCCGTTTGGTCAGGATTCGTCTCCCAGTTCTCTCATTGAGCAGGTCGGTAGTTAGAACCTGTCCCTCCAGGAACTGGCACAGCCGCTTGTTTCGCTCATCGGTAAGGATGCGGATTTCATCGTTGAGGTTCTTCTCCAACTTCTCGATTTCCCAGCTCTCGATGGACTTAGCCCGTTCATCTTTCTCCTGGCCTTTCCGCGAGAACACCTTCACATCAACCACGACCCCCTCAATCCCGGGAGGGGTCACCAGTGATGCATCGCGGACGTCGCCTGCCTTTTCGCCAAAGATGGCCCGAAGCAGTTTTTCTTCCGGAGTGAGCTGGGTTTCACCCTTGGGTGTGACTTTGCCCACCAAGACGTCTCCGGGCTTTACAGTGGCACCGATGCGGATGATCCCGCTCTCATCAAGGTCCTTGAGGAAGCCCTCGCTAACGTTAGGAATGTCCCGGGTGATTTCCTCTGGTCCCAGCTTTGTATCCCGCGCCTCTGTCTCGAATTCTTCGATGTGGATCGAAGTGTAGTAGTCTTCTTTTACCAGCTTTTCGCTAACCAGAATGGCGTCTTCAAAGTTATATCCGCGCCAAGGCATGAAAGCTACCAGGACATTCCTTCCCAAGGCCAGTTCTCCGGTATCTGTACAAGGACCGTCAGCCAGAACTTCTCCGGCCTTGACGCGATCCAGTTTGCGGACTATGGGCTTCTGATTGATGCAGGTATTCTGATTAGAGCGCTTGAATTTCTTCAGCTGGTAGATATCGGCGCCCACTTCGCGCGAGAGTTGCCCGCTCTCACCCGTGTCGACCCGAACAATAATCCGCTCAGAATCGACGCTATCCACAATCCCGTCACGGCGGCACAGAACCACTGCCCCCGAGTCGTGAGCTGTCACCCGTTCCATGCCCGTACCCACATAGGGCGCCTCGGCACGAAGGAGTGGAACCGCCTGGCGTTGCATGTTCGATCCCATCAGTGCGCGGTTAGCATCGTCGTTCTCCAAGAAGGGGATCAGCGACGCCGCAACGCTAACCAATTGCTTCGGGGAGACGTCGATATAATCGATCTCTTCGCGGTTCTTCAGCACGAAATTGCCGGCTTGCCGCGCATTAACTAACTCGGTTGTAAAATTCCCTTCTTCATCCAATTCCACGTTGGCCTGGGCAATCACATATTTATCCTCTTCCCACGCCGTCAAGTAGAACGAGTAAGGCTCAAATTCCGCAATCCGCTTCTTCCGAGCCTTGAGGTTCTTGTTTTCACCTTCCACAACCGCCTTTTCCAGGTGTTCACCGATTTTGAAATCGGAATCGCCGCTGTTGGCGATAGTCACGTAGTCGACAACTTTTCCATTTTTCACCTTGCGATAGGGGCTCTCGATAAAGCCAAAATCATTGATCCTGGCATAACAACTGAGGGAAGAGATCAAGCCAATGTTGGGGCCTTCCGGGGTCTCAATTGGGCAAATTCGGCCATAGTGAGTTGTGTGCACATCTCGTACTTCAAACCCGGCTCGCTCCCGGCTCAATCCTCCGGGACCAAGAGCCGACAGACGACGCTTGTGGGTGATTTCTGACAGAGGATTGGTCTGATCCATAAACTGCGAGAGCTGGCTGGAACCGAAGAACTCTCGAACGGCCGCCATTACGGGTTTGGCATTGATCAGATCGTGCGGCATGGCGGTGGACATTTCCTGGTATACGGACATCTTCTCTTTGATGGCCCGCTCCATTCGTACCAGTCCAATGCGGAATTGATTCTCTAGCAACTCCCCCACGGCCCGGACACGACGATTCCCCAGATGATCAATGTCGTCAACTGCGCCGATGTTCTTTCTCAGCTTCAACAGGTATGCAATGACCGCATAGAAATCCTCAGCATCCAAAGTCCGTTTGTCCAGAGGAGTGTTCAGGTCCAGCTTGATGTTGAATTTAAGGCGTCCGACCCTGGAGAAATCATACTTGCGGGAATCGAAGAACATTCCCTCAAACAAATTGGTTGCTGTCTCGAGAGTCGGTGGATCCCCCGGACGTAGTTTGCGGTAAATCTCGATCAGGGCTTCCTGACTGGTCTTGATGCTGTCTTTCTTCATGGTTTGACTGATGACGACACCCACGTCATCCCGTTCCGGATTGAAAACCGAGAATTCTGTAACCCCAGCCTCAATAATCGCAGCGATTGTGTTGGGTTTGAGCTCTTGATTGGCCTCAATCAGGACTTCCCCTGTCTCTTTGTTGACCACGTCAGCAACGGTGTAGCAACCCTCCAGGTCGTTTGAGGAAATCTCAACCTGAGTAATGTGGGCTTTCGTAATCAAATGGTAGATATTGTGGGTAATTTTCTTACCCGCATGGCAGAAGACTTCTTTGGTCTTGGGATTGCCGATGTCGTGAGAAACCTTCATGCCAACAAGGTTCTCCGAGACCGTCCAGTACAAGCGGTTTTCAGAGACTGTAATCTGGTCGGTTTTATAGAATGCTCGGAGCAGTTCCTCATCACTCTTGAGCCCCAGAGCCCTGAGAAAGATGGTTCCGAGGAACTTCCGTTTCCGGTCGATGCGCACGTAAAGGATGTTCTTTTGATCGTACTCAAACTCCACCCAGGAACCCCGGTAAGGAATAATCTTGCCCAGGAAATAGGTCTTCGCATTGGCCGTCTCAAAAAAGACCCCGGGCGAGCGGTGCAGTTGGCTCACAATTACCCGTTCAGTGCCGTTGACTATGAAGGTGCCATTCTCCGTCATCAGCGGGATTTCGCCGAAATAGACTTCCTGTTCCTTGATATCCCGGATGGACTTGGTTCCGGTTTCAGGGTCCTTGTCGTAAATGGTCAAGCGGATGGTCACTTTCAGCGGCGCCGCATATGTCATTCCTCTTTCCTGGCACTCAGTTACATCGTATTTCAACTTCAGACTGACCGGATCTCCACAGCGATTGCAGAAAGACGAGACATTCCTATTCAAAGTCCCGCACTTAGGGCAAACGATCTCATCGATTGAGAAGGGATTGGTCACAATCACTGCACCGCAGGACTTGCAGGTGCTGCGGAGATGAGAAAGGCCCTTTAGATTGGAGCACTTGCATTCCCAATTGCCGATGGAATAGTCCACAAACTCCAAAGATGAAACTCCGCGAAAGTCGGAGATGGGAAATACGGAGTTAAAGACCGCCTGCAAACCGACGTCTTCCCGTTCGGCCGGGAGGAGGTTCATTTGCAGGAATCGTTCGTAAGACTTCCGTTGAACTTCGATGAGGTTGGGAATCTGAATCGAAGTCAGGATTTTAGAGAAATTGAGCCTCTCTTTACGTTTTCCATTCGACGCCACTGCCATCTTGTTACTCCTTAGGACTCAAGAATCCATATTATGTTCGTCTAGCTTGAGTGTGGGGAAATCCAAATCTGGAATCCAACCGACTGCGGAAAGCGGAGAAAGGGGTGAGGCACACCTCCCCCCTTGAACTTGAAACGCCTTCTTATAATCCAATCCAAAGAAATTATCGAGCAACCTACACTTATTTTAACTCAACTGTGGCGCCAGCCTCAGTGAATTTTTTCTTGATGTTCTCGGCCTCGTCCTTGTTGACCCCCTCCTTGACGGTTTTGGGGGCACCATCAACCAGGTCTTTAGCCTCCTTTAGGCCGAGGCTGGTCACCTCCCGAACGGCCTTGATCACGTTGATCTTGTTGGAACCTACAGCAGTCAGAACCACAGCAAACTCGGTTTTTTCTTCAACGGGCGCCGCTGCACTGCCCCCTCCCCCCGGTGCTCCCGCCACAACTACCGGAGCCGCCACCGCTGCCGAAACACCAAAGGCCTCCTCCAGTCCCTTTACAAGCTGTGAGGCTTCCAACAAAGTGAGCCCTTTGATTTCTTCCAAAATCTTCTCTACTTTTTCCGACATTCAATTCCTCCTGATATTAACTATTGAAGTCTCTGACGAGTCGAAATGAAGCTCCCCGCCGTTTTAAACCTCTTGAGGGCATGACAAATGCCGAATTCCCATCTGGCAACTGCTAAAATTGCCAAATTACTCCGCAAATTTTTTCTTCTCACCCGCCTGATTCAGCACCACGGCCAGATTTCGGGAAACGCCCGACAACGCATTGGCCAGGCGTTGAGCCGGGCTTTTCAAGAGAAACATAAACTTGGAGATGAGCTCCTCTTTGGATGGGAGATTGGCGATTTGCTCCAAGTCCTTCAGATTCACGACGCGGCCTTGTACCACTCCGGCTTTGAATACAAACAGGGGGTTATTCTTCGCAAAAGTGGTCAATGCCTTGGCTAGATTGACTGGGTCTTTCTCGTTGTAAGCCACAGCGGTCGTGCCGGAGAATTGATCCTGGATGGACTCGATCGGCGTATCTTTGGCTGCTTTGCGGGCCAGAGTGTTCTTGACAACCTTGTAATGGGACCCCGTGGCACGGAGACTTCGTCGCAACTCAGTGTCCTGGCTGACCGTCATCCCTTGAAAGCTGGCCAAAAAGAGGTTTTGCGCCTTCTTGAACTCCTGATTGAGTGCCTCAATCTCTCGCAATTTATCTTCCCGATTCATCTCACAGACTCCTCTAAATTTCACTTTTCCAGCGATGCTGCATCGATCTTCACTCCCGGGCCCATCGTCGAAGAGAGGAAAATGCTCCTGACATACTTGCCTTTAGCCGCAGCAGGTTTGGCCTTAAGGACCGCATCGATCAGGGTTCTGGCGTTTTCGTAGAGCTTCTCCTGCGTAAATGAAGCTTTGCCGATAGGGGTGTGAATGATCGACGTTTTGTCAACCCGGAATTCGACTTTTCCCGCCTTTACTTCACGAATGGCCTTGGCAACCTCGAAAGTAACGGTTCCGGTCTTGGGGTTAGGCATGAGGCCCTTCGGTCCCAGGATTTTGCCGAGCTTGCCCACCGACTTCATCATATCGGGCGTTGCAACTAACGCATCGAAATCCAGCCAGCCTTCCTGGATAGCTGCGACCAATTCATCGCCACCAACACGGTCAGCCCCAGCTTCTTCCGCTTCCTTCTGTTTGTCAGCCCCGGCAATCACGCAAACCCGCTTGCTCTTTCCTAAACCGTGAGGAAGCACTACCGTGCCACGAACCATTTGGTCGGCATGCTTGGGATCCACACCCAGCCGCATCGCCACATCTACGGTTTCGTCAAACCTCGCTGTGGCCAACTTCTTCACCAAAGGAACGGCTTCCTCCAGGCGATAGGCTTTTTCCTGAACTTCGAGATTGGCCTTCTTGAATCGCTTTCCAACTCTTCCCATGAGCGCTCCTTAGCTGACGACCTCAATCCCCATGCTTCTAGCAGTTCCTTTGACAATATTCACTGCGGCCGGCAGATCGTTGGCATTGAGATCCACCAGCTTCAACTTGGCGATCTCTTCCACCTGCTTTTCGGTGACTTTCCCGACTTTGTTTTTGTTGGGTTCTCCAGACCCCTTGGCAATCCCTGCGGCTCTTTTCAGCAGTATGGAAGCAGGTGGGGTCTTGGTCACAAAGGAATAGGAACGATCTGCATAGACGGTAACGACCACCGGGATAATCAGGCCCTCCTGATCCTTAGCTGAAGTCCTGGCGTTAAAGGCCTTGCAGAAATCCATGATATTGACCCCTTGCTGTCCCAGGGCAGGACCGACGGGCGGAGCCGGAGTTGCTTTTCCGGCAGGAATTTGCAGCTTGATATACCCGGTGATTTTCTTGGCCATTTGCGCGCTCCGACTACTTGATTTATAAGCTTGCTCGACTTCTGACCAGCGGTTAGATTTTTTCTACTTGAAGGAAGTCAAGCTCGACAGGTGTCTGCCGGCCGAAAATGGTCACCATGACCTTCAGGGTGTTCCGATCTTCGTTCAGGTCATCGACTGTCCCCGTGAAACTGCTGAACGGCCCATCGACGATCTTAACGGCTTCACCTCTCTCAAATGTCAGCTGGACCTTGGGCTTTTCTGCAGTGGCTTCCTGGTGATAGATGATTTGATCGACTTCCTGCTGGCTCAGTGGCGAAGGCTTAACACCCGAGCCAACAAAGCCGGTAACTCGCGGAGTATTCTTCACGATATGCCACGCCCGGTCGGACATTTCCATTTCAACCAGGACATAACCGGGAAAGGTCATCTTGGAACTGGTCACCCGTTTCCCGCCTTTCATCTCCACTACATCTTCGGTCGGAACCAGGATTTGACCAAACTCCTCTTCCACACTAAACGCCTGTATCCGGCTCTTGAGGCTTTCGGCAACTTTGCGCTCAAAACCGGAATACGTATGAACAATGTACCATTGTTTGGTCATTTCTATTCCCTGATCGATCGCCTCATGTCCAAAACACCGGCTTCATCGATCCCACCCAAAGACCCGGCAGATCATTCACCCCCGAAATCCAGCCGCTCAGCTATTTGAACAGCCCAAAAAAACGATTCTCACCCAGCTTCAGAATTAGATCCACCAGCCCCAAATAGAATGCGAAGAAAAACACCGCAAAGAGCACGACAACGGTGGTTCCGTAAACTTCCCTTCTTCCAGGCCAGGAGACCTTTTTTAGTTCCATCCTGACATCGATAAAGAACTGCTTAATATGAGACCACTTCAGGTTCTCGAACAACTAAACTACCTCCCGGAACAGGGCTTACTTTTCCAAGATTTGGCAGGCCAGGAGGGACTCGAACCCCCAACATCCGGTTTTGGAGACCGGCGCTCTACCAATTCGAGCTACTGGCCTGTTTTGCCTGCAACCGTTTGACACATCCCAAACAAGAGAAAACCGAATATCTTCGATCCTCCGCTCCACCACCTTGCCGTCCTTGCTACTTAGTTTCGCGATGCACTGTATGCGCTCTGCAACTTCGACAGAACTTCTTGAACTCGAGTCTCTCGGTGGTTTTCTTCTTATTCTTGGTGGTTGAGTAATTTCGATTCTTACAATTCGTGCATTGTAACATCACGATGTCGCGCATTATTCATAGATCTCCGTAATGGTTCCGGCTCCCACGGTGCGGCCGCCTTCCCGAATGGCAAAGCGCAACCCCTTCTCCATGGCGATCGGGGTGATCAGCTCGATCTCCAGCGGCACATTGTCTCCCGGCATCACCATCTCGGTCCCTTCCGGTAACTTGGCCACCCCCGTCACGTCCGTCGTCCGAAAATAAAACTGCGGCCGGTAGCCGTTGAAAAACGGCGTGTGCCGACCCCCCTCTTCCTTCGTCAAGATGTAGACCTCCGACCGGAACCGCGTGTGCGGCGTGATCGACCCCACCCGCGAGACCACCTGCCCCCGCTCTACATCGTCCTTCTCCGTCCCCCGCAACAGCAAGCCCACGTTGTCTCCCGCCACCCCTTCGTCCAGCAGCTTCTTGAACATCTCCACCCCGGTCACCACCCGCTTGAAGGTCGGCCGAATCCCCACTACCTCCACTTCCTCCCCTACCTTCACCTTCCCTCGCTCCACCCGACCCGTTACCACCGTCCCCCGTCCCGAAATCGAAAAAATGTCCTCGATCGGCATCAAAAACGGCTTCTCCACGTCCCGCTGCGGCAACGGAATGTAACTGTCCACCGCCTCCAT
This sequence comes from Terriglobia bacterium, assembly GCA_035541995.1. Lineage (GTDB taxonomy): Bacteria > Acidobacteriota > Terriglobia > Versatilivoradales > Versatilivoraceae > DATKMG01. The sequence continues at coordinate 581 of DATKMG010000505.1, read as the reverse complement.
CAATTCCAAAATCCCCTTCTCCCACTTCTCCTCCCCGTTCAAGGCCCCTAACGCCGATACCCGCACCACCGGCACCTCGTCCCCCGGAAATTTGTAGCTCTTCAGCAGCTCCCGCACTTCCAGCTCCACCAGGTCCAATAACTCCGCATCGTCCACCGCGTCCACCTTGTTCATGCAGACCACGATGTAGGGCACCCCCACCTGCCGCGCCAATAAAATGTGCTCCCGCGTCTGCGGCATCGGCCCGTCGGTGGCCGCCACCACCAAGATCGCCCCGTCCATCTGCGCCGCCCCCGTAATCATGTTCTTGATGTAGTCGGCGTGCCCCGGACAGTCCACGTGCGCATAGTGCCGCTTCCCCGTCTCGTACTCCACATGCGCCGTCGCAATCGTGATCCCCCGCTCCTTCTCCTCCGGGGCATTGTCAATCGAATCAAAACTCCGAAACGCGACCTTCGGATTGCCCTTCCCCAAAACCTTCGTGATCGCCGCCGTCAGCGTCGTCTTCCCGTGATCGATATGCCCGATCGTCCCCACATTCACGTGCGGCTTGCTCCGATCAAATCTCTCCTTCGCCATCG
>DATKMG010000504.1:0-5854 GCA_035541995.1 Terriglobia bacterium | reverse complement strand
GAATCCAAACCACCTGAGCCCCTGCCAGATTGGATAACGCGACGCGAATTTTGCCCGAGATTAATCGGCCCCGAAATTCAGCGCCGGAATACTGTACCTCGCCGACCTCCTTCACCGGAAACCCTAGCTTCCTCCAGCCTTGGACTATGGGGTCGAGTGCTTTCACCACCCAGACAACCCTGTCGACGTTTCTATAAAAATCCGGCAATTCGGCGTAGGCAGGGCGACAAAAACAAAAGAGCAAAAGCGGTAAGACTCTCTTCAATTGATCTCACCTATTTTTGTGGTTCGTTAAAGTCCTGAGTGTGAGTTGGCCAAAAGCTGTGAAATCTTGAGAGTTGAGCGCTGCTCAATTTCCCGTTGGCGCTTGCTTTTCGGAACACCCTTAGGATGACATTCCGCGCAGCTGACAAAGTGGATATTGTGCAAACTGGCTTGAGACCTGAATGAGGTGTCCATTTTGGCTACGTCCAGGCCGCAATTGGAGAGGCGGGGATGGCAATTCGCGCAGGACGCACGCGCGTCCAATGTGTGAGGATCATGGCAACCCAAACAGCCAATCCCTTCGTGAACTCCAATGGCAGTCCGGTCGTCGCCGGTGGCCACCTCAAGAGTCGCCTCCGGAGCATGACACTGGTAGCACAGGCGCTGGCGTGGGTCCGGGCTGAGAACAACGGCCCGCCCATGGGTCTTCATGACCGGCATCGGAAGCATGTCGACCGGAAAATGCCGCCGTTCTCGCCGGTCGTAAAAAGACAATGACGAAACGGCAATTCTGCGGAACTGTCCTGTCCCCTTGGGATCCAAATAGTTTGGAATTTTTTGAGGCTGGCCGTCACTATGCATCTGATGACAGGCCAGGCAAGGGATGACAGCTCTATAGGCAAAATCCCGGTTGACTAAGTCCCAGGGACCTCGGTTATCGATTGGGCTGACAATGTCGCTGATGTTGCCTTCGACGAACATTCCATGACAGCGCAGGCAATCGTCCATCAGGAGAGTTTTCCGGTTGTGGTTTTCCTCCAGGAAGATGTGAGCGTAGCCTGCGGAATGGCCCCCGGCGGTCCATTGGGCGAATTTGCCCATATGACACCGGCGACAGTTTTCAATAATGGCATCGACCTGTTTGTCTTTCAGTAGGACACGATTGGGGAGTCTGCCGATCACTTGGTAATAGAGATGACGTAAATTGGTGGCGTGCATAGCCGGATCGAGGGTCAGAGCACTACCATGACATTCCTTGCAATCCATGTTGCGATGTGAGGAATGCGACCATCTGTCATACGAAGGCCGGATCTGATGACAGGAAGTACAGTATTTTCCCGAATAGCTCGCCCCGCCGTAATACCCTATATTGGCAGCCAGGACAAGTAGAAACAGTAGAAAGCCAGTGCCCAGAAGAAGTGATCGCTTAGTTATCGCCATTTGAGTATTTCAGGATAAATTGATTGACGCCGAGATGAATGTGGGCCTATTTAAACTGAGTTCCCTTCCACTGTCTGGTGATGCTACCGGAAGCCCAATAGGCCATGGCCATGATGGTCAGTACCGGGTTAAACCCGCCGTTGTTGACATGCACGCTTCCATCGACAACAAAAAGATTATCCACGTCATGAACCTGGCAAAATCGGTTGACCACAGAAGTCTTGGGGTCGTTCCCCATCCGGCAGGTGCCAGCCTGGTGCTGTCCGCCGCTGACGCCAGTCCCGGGGATCCTCAACCAGGTCTCTATGGCTCCAGCTTCCTTTAGCCAGAGTTCAGCCTTCGAGGCCAGGAACCGGGCAATTTCAATGTCATGAGGATGTCGATGGCCGGAGATGCGGGCTACGGGAATTCCCCAATCGTCTGTCACATTCGGGTCGAGTTCCACGCGAGACTCGAAGACCGGCATCTCCTGGACCGGCCCCATGATGATAATGCTTTGCTTGAAGAAGCGACGTTGGAATTCTTTGTGGGCCTTGCCCCAAGTGGGAGAATTCGGGGCCCGGTTCAAGGAGAACAAGTAAGGAAGCCGGATGAATTCGTTTGCCAGCATACCCCCGCCACGCAATCCAGGATTCCCGTGGTTGAAATCGCAAATGGCGATCGTGGCGCCTGCCCCGACATCATCGTAGGTCTGGTTTTCAAACAGACCCCAAGCTCCGGTATAGGCGTGTCCCTGGAGATTTCGCCCGACCCAGTCATGACGATTGCCCAACCCTGCCGGGAAAAGCTTGGATTTAGATAACAGCAGCAAACGGGCTGATTCTGTGGCACTGCCTGAAACTACCACCAGATCTGACGTCTGTACCTGAAGGCGCCGCTGGTCATCAAAGTAGGTCACGCCCCGGGCCCGGCCACGGTCATCGGTCAGGATCTCTTTGGCGACACACTCGGTTCGCAATTGGCAGTTTCCCGTGGCCAGGGCTTTAGGGATAACCGTATTGTGCGAGCCGCACTTGGCATTTACTTCGCATGCGAACCCGACGCAATAGCGGCAGCGGATACAACCTGAACGACCTTGCCAGGCCACCGAGTTCCGCAACATGGGAATGGGGAATGGGTGGAACCCCTTGCGGCGAGCTGCAAGTTCCAGGATCTGGGCCTCACGGTTGTAAGGGAATGGGGGCATAGGATACTGCTTCCGGCGAGCCGCTGCAAAGGGATTACTAGAGCCGTCGCCCGACACTCCAATCTCCCACTCGGCCTTCTCATAAAATGGTTCCAGTTCCGAGTAACTGACCGGCCAATCATCGAGTGAACTGCCCTCCGGACACCCATAGGTGGAACGCATTCTGAAGTCTTTTTCCATAAAGCGCCAAGCCATGGCGCCATAGCTGAATGTCCCTCCTCCCACACAGGCAGCATTATTGTTGTATCCCCCCTCGCTGGGAAGGACCTGTTGCCATTGATCGTTGATCCTGACAATCCTGCGGTAGCGCAGGTCGTCAGGCCCAAAGGCATTACCCAATACGGTGACTCGCTGGGAAATCAGCTCGTCATGGTCATGGTCGTCAAAGCTTTGCCATCGGCCCCTTTCGAGCAGAACCACTGACAGACCGGCTGTAGCCAGTTCCTTTGCAACAATTCCTCCGGCTGCGCCAGCCCCGATCACGACTGCATTAACATGCGACAGGGACATTAGTTTCACCTCAGGTCAGGTTGCGTCCGCAGACCTGTGGATAGTCGAGTTTGAGCATCTTCCAGCTGACATAATTCCGGTTGCCTCCGTGCCGGGGACTCCCGTAAAAACCCTGCATGCAATGGTCGCGGACCATACGAAAGAACTTCCCGGCTTCTCCACTATTCCATATGTCAGTCGGCGCCTGATTACCTTCCAGGGCGACGAGCAACTCTGTCTGCTGCTCAAAAGAAAGATCTAAAAACGACTTGTGGCGAAGGGCCTTCGCGGTTGCTTCCAGTCTCGCCAGCCCCCCTCTGTAGTCGTTCTGAAACCTCTTGTAAGGGCCCGCGAGCTGAATCTCGATGAAATCGGCAACTCCGGCTTCCTTGCCTCCAGGATCCTGATCCGGCGGGATAATTTGGTCTGAAATGGCTTCGATGAGTTCTTTTTCATGAGCAGTCAGCACGGACTCTGAGAGTCGGTGTCGGGCACATGACACCAGCAACTGACCCGAAACTGCAGCCACTGAAGAAACTTGTAGGAACTGGCGACGGGAAAGAAAGGATTTCTTATTCATGGAAGGAACCCCTGATTTGTTGAACAGGATGGAATGTGTCCGATAATGCAAAAGCGGATTCTGAAGCCACAGCAGTCAACACTGCCAATGAATCGCCTGAAAAGGCTCCCCCATAAAAGCATGCACGTGAGGTTCCATTCGGTATCATGCCAAGGAATCATGCCCTTCCAGGATAAATTGCCATTGATCAGGACTACAAGGAATGGGTGCACTACCCCATCGGCCGGTGCGTTTTCCCCCACAATCAGGCCATAAAGTTCGTCTGAAATTTATGAAATGCGATTCGTTGAACTATCCAGGTAAACCCTTTTGATGGAAGATGGAAGATCTTGGGGCTGAAATGGTGCTATGGCCGGGATTAACTCCTTACCACCTCTGGTTCTACTTCCTCTTGACCTTGGAGCCCGACGCGGATGCGTTTCCCCCAAAACCGGAGACGCTCCATATACAGATAGAAGACGGGAGTGATGTATAGGGTGAGGAGTTGGGAGACCACTAGGCCGCCCACGACTGCCAGCCCTAGGGGTCGTCGCGCCTCTGCCCCTGCTCCAAAGCCAAGTGCGATTGGCAGTGTGCCCATTAGAGCCGCCATCGTAGTCATCATAATGGGACGGAACCGGATCAAACAGGCTTCATATATGGCGTCAGCGGGAGGTCTCCCCTCTGTTCGCTGAGCTTCAATGGCAAAGTCAATCATCATGATCGCATTCTTCTTGACAATCCCCACGAGCATGATGATGCCCACGAACGCATAAATATTGAGGTCAGTATGAAATAGCATCAATGTGACCAATGCCCCAAACCCTGCAGATGGCAAGCCGGACAAAATCGTCACCGGATGAATGAAACTCTCATAGAGAATCCCCAGAACCATATAGATGACTAAGATTGCCATCAAGAGGAGCATACCCATGCCCTGCAGCGACGTTTGAAAGGCCTGGGCAAATCCTTGAAAACTCGTACTGATAGTGGCAGGCAAATCTGAACGCCCTATTTCTTCAATCTGGTCGACTGCCTCTCCGAGAGCTACGCCTGTCTTGAGATTGAAAGAGATGGTGACAGACGGAATCTGCCCCAAATGAGTCACTGTCAAAGGACCAACGCCTCGCGACAGTTTGGCCGCCGCGCTTAGAGGAACTAATTTCCCTTGGCTTGACCGGATGTAAAGCATCGAAAGCGCTGAGGGATCCCGTTGGAATTGTGGATCGAGTTCTAAGATCACCCAGTATTCATTGGTGGGGGTGTAGATTGTCGAGACCTGCCGCGAACCGTAAGCGTTATAGAGAGCATTCTCTATTTGGTCGGCGGTCACTCCAAGGGCCGAGGCTTTGTCTCTGTCAATTTCCACAAACACTTGAGGACTGCTGATTTGCAGATCGCTCGTGACGTCCTGCAAACCCGGAAGAGCCCGGATCTTGGATTCAAGCAGTGGGGCCACACGATAAAGTTCCTGGGTATCTGATCCCTGAAGTGTGAATTGGTAGAGGCTTTTGGTCAACTGGCCTCCAATCCGGATAGGCGGGGGATTCTGCGCAAAGATCTTGATTCCCGGGATTTGAGCCAACCTGGGCCGCAATCGTTCAATGATTTCCTCGGGGGTGAGTTTCCGCACAGACCGGTCTTTCAAACGCATGAAAATTCGTCCCGTATTCCCCGTGGCACTGGGACCACCGGCCCCTATGCTGGAACCGAATGCCTCGATGGCTGGATCTTGACGCACTATTTCGGCCACGACCTTCTGGTGCCGGGCCATCTCGTCGAAGGAGATGTCCTGCGCCGCTTCAGTGAATGCGAAGATTTGTCCCGTGTCTTCACTGGGGATGAATCCCTTGGGGACGATCAGGAACAGGTATGCGGTAGCCACTAGCAGGAGTACCGAAACCACCATGGTCGCCGCACGGTGTTGTAGGACTCTCTGTAGCGTCCAGTCATAGGTGGAAAGCATACTTTGAAAAGCCCGCTCGATGACCACGTAAATATGCCCATGCCGCTCCTCCTTGGGAGGGCGCAAAAAACGACTGCAAAGCAGAGGAGTTAAGCTCAAGGAAACGAAGCCTGACACCAGGATCGCCACTCCAATGGTTACTGCGAATTCCCGAAACAGACGCCCGATAATGCCTCCCATGAAAAGGACGGGGATAAAGACGGCTGCTAGAGACAGCGTCATCGACAAG
>DATKMG010000503.1:0-9191 GCA_035541995.1 Terriglobia bacterium | reverse complement strand
GGAAAAGCTGAGAATTTCCCCGCAGCCGTCCATGACGGGGACGAAGAGACCTATTCCGTGTTGACTCCTGAGAAAGAAGATTCGGAGTTGGGCGTGGGTCTTGAATGGGAATCACCCGTGAAGATTAACGGATTGGAAGTTTTCTATGCGACGCTGAATGGCACAGCGTACGAACCACAGCCTGAATTTCAATCGGTTCAATATTGGGATGGGAACCAATGGCATTTGCTGGATTCAACAATCCACATCGATTACAGGCAAGAGGGAAAATTCGCTCCTTATCAAAGGAGTGGCCTGGTGAGCTGGAACTACCGGTTTGAACCGGTCGATGCTCGGGGGATCCGACTATCCCTTAACCAGACATCTTCCCGGATTCCATGGCAACAGAGATATGTGATCCGGGAAATCAAGCCCTATTTTTCGACGGACAGGACTCAGGAGCGGGCTAAAATCAATATTGTAAAGATGCCGGAACCCATCGAACCGGACGAGAGCTTGATCAATTGGGGTTCAACGGAACAAGGTGCGTCCAGATCCCAGGATGCAAAGGGATCCCTCATTTCGTGGTCTCGCCCGAAACTGGTTGACGAGGTTGTATTGCCCCTCAAGGAACTGCCGGGCCCGCTGCAATGGTGGGACGGTCAGAGCTGGAGGGATATCTCCATCGCGAATCTTGAAAGCGGGGATTCCCAGCCACCTGCACTCAAGGCCAGGTTCCTGCCCATCGCGGTCAGGAGGCTGCGCCTGGCAGGTCTTCCGGCCTCCACTCCACTCCAAATCTACTTGAGCCGATCTGGTCGCGAGTACTATGAGCGTGTGTACCGTAGCGGTCGAGACCTGCTTATGGAGAGAATTCTGCACTCTCCTGAGGAGCCGGATTATGCAGGAGTTGCTTCTCTGCTTTTGCCTCTGGACATGCACTCCAGTGTGATCGGCCGCCCTGGGGACCCGATAGAGTGCCTGGTACGCTGGAATGGAACACTGGTTGAGATCGAGAACGGCGATAAAGGAGCCTGGAACACGGGGGCGAAAGAATCAGATCCCGGAAAGAACGAATGGGTGGACCGCTGGATTGCATTTGCCGCCGACGGCGAGTTGTTTGGGACGAATTTCAACAGGACTAGCCGGTCCTATCTTGACGGTTTTTTACCTGCCCTGGTGACCCTCTATCAAAAGGATGGGATCAAATATGAAGAAGAGGTGTTTACAACAACCCCTGGAGATTCCATCTATGCCCAGATCTTGATTCTGCGAGTCAGCAATCCAGGGAAGGTCTCCAATAAGACCACATTCTCGCTCCTGATGGGACGGCGCTGCAGCGCTGTGGCAGGCCACCGGCGGGGTCCGAATGGCGATAGCCCCAGTCCCATGAGTTTCGATCCCTTGATTACGGGCTATCGAGTCGATCCGGACAATAGGATTGTTCGCAATTCCAACGGTGAGATTGTTCTTTATGCAGAAACCCCTTTCCATTGGGGCGGCACGTCTAGAGAGAATAGTCTCTCTTGCGAACTCCAACTGGAAGCAGGCCAGACTCGGGAGTTTCATTTTGTAATTCCATCAGTGAATGCTCCGGTCAAAGAGACTGCTGCGGTAAACAAAGTGAGTGTCAGGGAAAGCCGCGAATTCTTCCGAAAATACTGGCAGCACATGCTTGAAGGTAAAGCGCGTCTGGATTTGCCTGAACAGCCTCTCAATGATCTCTACAAAAACCTTCTGGCCCAAGCCATGATCGTTCTCCGTGATGGCCAAGAACTGAAATATGGAGCTTACTGGTATGAGGACTATTTTGGGCTTGAAGAGGGTTGGCCCATTGTGGCACTTGCCCAATACGGCCATATGGATCAAGCGCAATCAGCCATAGAGATCATGCTCTCGCCGGAATTGATGGACAAATCCAACTACCATCATCAATACAGAAATGGGTTGGGTGCCATGTATGCCTCCCAGGTCTACCGCCTCTCGCGAGATCGGCAGTGGCTGGCAACGATCAGGCCACGACTGATTGAATTGGCCGAGTGGACTGGCAGAACGCGGCGCCAAACCGGGAACAACAATGGAGAGTTCCAAGGACTGTTGCCAAAGCACGCCTACGGCGGGGACATCAGTACGCCGGCCTATAGCCTTTATTCGAACGCGACTTGTTGGAGAGGATTACAGGAGACAGGATCGCTTCTTAACGAGATGGACGATACGGAACTGGCAAAGAAATATCTCGAGGATGCCCGCGACTATCGAAGAACCATTGATCAGGTGGCCGCACATAACACCAACCGTCAGGTGAGTCCGCCTTTTGTTCCCCTGGCCTTCGACATCGGTTCTACCGACAGCAGGGACTACAAAAAGGTGGAAACTCCCTATCCCTTTATCCCAGCTGATCCATTGGGAAACTACTGGATCTTGTTCGCTCCCCTCCTGCTCGAAACCGGAGTGTTCCCGGCGGACAGTCCCAGCGCTCAGGCGATCCGGGAGACTATGGAGCAACATGGCGGATTGCTGGCAGGACTGGCCCGTTTTTATCGCGGCGTCGATCACATCTATGGATTTGGCTACCCGCTCCAGCTCTATGAAAAAGGGGATCGCAAGAAATTTCAGGCCACAGTTTACTCAGTCCTTGCTCACGGCAGTTCTCGTGACTGCTACTCAACCCCTGAAGTTGCGGGGGTCTTCCCTTTGAGGACCAGTAACCTCGCCTCCCAGGACCTATTCCATGCAACGATCTGGACTTGGGATCTGTATAGTCAAGGGTGGGGGGAGGAGGGGTTCGGGGCGAATTCGGTGGGGTCGGAACCTCTGAGTGCGGGCGCAGGGACAGCTCTGCAGTTGATTCGAAGAATGATTATCAACGAAGAATTGGATGGGGATTCCATGCCCGCCGGTACTCTGGAACTCTTGAAGATGGCTCCGTCCAAATGGTTGGAAAACGGCAAGAAGATTGTGATTGAGAAAATGCCCACCTGCTTCGGCGAAGTGAGTCTGAGCCTTCAGTCTGAGCTGGCCAGTGGCAAGGTTTCCGGCCGCTATGATGCAAGCTCACTTGCTTCTCCAAAAAAAGTGGTGTTGTGGCTTAGACATCCGGACGCACATCCCACCAAAGCAGTTCGGTTCAATGGCCAGAGTCAGTCTGGATTTGGGAAAGATTTCATTACGCTTCCTGTAACAGGGATTGTGGATTTTGAGGTCGAATTCGAGCCGATGGGGAAGGGACACTGAATGAATTTGAAGCGGAGAACAGAAGTGTTAATTCTTCGCAACTCTGGGCTGATTTGTGAATCCTCACGAGCACAAAAGTGCCCCACGACCTGTTCAAGCTCCCTACCACGGATGAAAATGTGCCTCAGCGTGGGAGCCGATCGTTGGACCGCTGTCCACCGAGCGGCGATCAGTTTGGCCCGGAGTTCGCCGCGACGGGTGACGGCGGCCACCCGCGCGGTGACCACATTCAAACGGGCATTTTCATAGAAGAGAATACCTCGTCCCATCGGGAAGATTTCAGGCAGGACGTCTGTTTCAAGTGAGAAAGTACTGGGGCAGTTACACAGGGAATCGGAGGAAACGGGCTCCGCTAGGAGCCCAATGTTTGTAGGAAATTCGATCCGCTCGCATCTCCGCCGCCTCAGCCGGGCGGAACACGGAGATGGTATCCATGCTGCTCTGGGGTTCCCGCGTTTTGCCCGGCTGAGGCGGCGTGATCCTAACAGGGATCCCGTTTCTACAAACATCTGGCTCCTGACGGAGCCGCACATATCATGGAGAGGCTTTGAAAGAACAGGAGACCTCGTATGTGTTACCGATTGAAGATGTCCAGACTCTATGGTCTCGCGGGCGGATATCTATTCTTTGCCTTTTTAGGCCTCATTTCCTGCCGGTTCGGTGACAGGAAGGACCCGCTGTTCCAGCAGGTCACCATTTACCGCGACACTTATGGCGTGCCTCATATTATTGGCGAAACCGAGGAAGCTACTTTCTTCGGTTATGGCTACGCTCAAGCCCAGGACCACCTGGAACGGATGATGCTGCAATACCGGGATGCTCAAGGTCGCCGGGCGGAGGTCATTGGGTTCGAAGCGCTCGGCGAGGGGTATCTCCGCTTCATTCCTTACGAATACAGATGGGATGGCGATTATCTGCAGCGATTGCTTCGAACCCGGCAGGGCGTTGATGAGAACAAAAACATGATGAATCCCGGAGTTTACAGGATCCTGGATGCATTCGCTCGAGGAGTCAATGCATATATCACTGAACATCGTGACCAGACTCCAGCCTGGATCGATTCGGTTAGCGCCGAGGACATCGAGGCCTTGGAACGAAGTCATTATTTCCGTTTTTATAGCATCAGCGATGCGTTATCCAAACTCGAAGACCAGACTTATTCTTTTCCTCATTTGGGATCCAACCAGTTTGCCATTGCCCGTGAAAAGTCTGCTAACGGCCGGATCATCCATGTGGAGCACACCCACATGCCCTGGGCCAATCGTTTCCAAAATTACGAGGCCCATTTGATCACCCCGGGAAAACTGAATGCCGGGGGTATCAGTTGGTTTGGCAGCCCATTTTTTCTGGACGGTTTTAACGGCAGGGTCACCTGGTCGGCCACCTATAATTCTCCCAATATTTCCGATATATTCGAAGAGAAGCTGAACCCGCAAAACCACCTGCAATATCTCTATGAGGGCCAATGGAAGGATGTTCGGGTCGAACAGGCCACATTTAAGATCAAAAGTCCGCAAGGAAGTGACTCCGTGACCCTTCCTCTTTACTACACCCATCACGGCCCTATCGTGAAATTCGACAAGAATCGCCATCGCGCTTTTTCTGTCAAGCTTCCCAATTTCGATGGGGTTAACTATTCCACTGGCATGTACCTTTTGATGAAGGCCCAAAACTTGAAGGAATTTAAAGAGGCCCTTGATCAGCATCTGATGCCTAAGTGGAACCTGTTGTATTCTGACGCGGAGAATATCTACTGGGTCCACAATGGCACAGTCGCCCGTAGGGCAGAGGGTTTCAACTGGCGCAAACCTGTTCCCGGCTGGACAAAGGAAACGGAGTGGGGACCGTTTCTTCCCCTGGACGTCTATCCCCAGATTCTCAATCCAGCTGCGGGGTTTTTGCAGAACTGCAACGATCCTCACTGGGTGGTCACTCGAAACTCCGGCTTGAAACCGTTGGATCCGGCGCCCTACTACCTGCAGTCGCTGCCGGATCCCAATGCGGGCGAGGAAGCCCTCAACACTCGAGGAGAAAGACTGTTCCAGGTTCTTGGCCAAAACCGGAAGTTCACGCTGGATGAAATGAAAGCCTTGGCAACAGATACCTATGCCATTCCAGCAGAGGTCATCATTCCGCTCCTGGTCAGAGCCTACTCCTCTCAACACAGCCGGATGACCGATAGTCGGCTGGGTCGCGCGATTGAGCTCTTGAAGGGCTGGGACCGTAAGTCCAGCAGGGAATCTGCTGCCTATACCCTCATGCACTTCTGGGGGGTAGCCTACGAGGATTTGTACTCTGCTCGGAAATTCGGCAGGTTCGTCTCCCAGGAACGCAAGAAGATCGACATCAATTCACCTGAGGAGCAAAGGATGGCGCTGGCAGCCCTGAAAGAGGGTGTTGATCGGGTGGAAAAGTTCTTTGGGAAAATTGAAGTGCCTTGGGGCGAAGTCAATGTTGTTGTACGAGGGGGCCAGTTCCCCATGGATGGTGACGAGATGTTCGGCGTCTTGCATCCGGACCATGGTGTCCCGCAAGACAATGGTCAAATCCACTGCAACGACGGCTGGGGTCATTTGATGATCGTAATGGAAGGGCAGCCCAAAGAGGTCTGGAGCTTGTTACCCTACGGCCAATCAGAGGATCCCCGGTCTTCCCATTATAATGACCAGGCCAAAATGCACAGCCAAGGAGAAATTAAACGGTTTTGGCTGACCCCGGACGAGATTCTAAGTCATTCCGAATCGATTTTGGGAGATAGAGACAGGATCAACCAGCTGTTGAATTCATCCCACTCACATTCCTTTTGATTTTTGCAGATTATAGTGACAAAGGAATTTCCAATAGTCTCATGCTCACCTGATGGTAGTAGGGAAGAGTGTTTGAAATATACCTTTTGATTTTTGAGGAGGGATAATGCACTCCAAGAACCTGAACTGGATGTTGTTAATGCTGCTGTGTATTGGGATTTCCGATGCTATTTCTGGGATGTTACTTGCCTCTGATTCCAATCGGGCCCTCAAAGTCCGAATTTCCTGGGGGCATCAGTCCTCAAAATCAAGGCCTTTCTACATCAAGCTGATTCCTGCCAGCCGTGGCCTCGAAGTGCAGAATGCCGCGGGATATTCCCTGGAATCCGGAGAAGGTCTGAAGGAAGGTGCATGGCAGACCTCCGCTGGAAATGGAGACGTGGACGGAGTTGATTTGACATTGGCCTATCCGACTGAAGTTCCGGGCCGAGTTCAAAATCTTCACGTGATCTGGGCAGACCTGATTGCTCAAAGTGATCCGGACACGGCTCGCCGTCTCAATGAAGATCCGGCCTTTTATCGCAGCCCCAACAAGTTAACGGTGCAGATGAACCCAGAGGGAACTCGAGGGTTCACGGTTAGCGCCGAGCAGCTGGCGCAGAACAAGGCTCTCTGGGTGCCTTCCCTGGATGTGTACTTGACCGCAGGGGAGCAACCGGTATCGTTTGCGGACTGCCAAAAAGAGCTGGCGGTTTGGAAGGGACAGCGTGTTCTGGAACGCATCCAGGCTGAACCTGAGGCGGACTATCAGCAATTCACATCGCGCTGGGAGGACATGGGCAGTCCCACCTATCGGCATCCGAACCAACCGGAACCAGGACATATCGTGGGTCTGACCTGGGACAGCGCCATCCCCAAATTCGGGATCGACCGTGGAGCAGGGGTCTGGAACGATTACGGCAATCCAGACCACTTTCGCTTCTGGTTTGAGTTTGGCGATCTAGCCAAGGGAATAGAATCAACCTGGAAGGGACAGACACTCAAGGATGGTCTTCCTGTGATCACAACGACCTTTGAGAAAGACAATGTACGCTACGAGGTCGAACAGTTTGCCTATCCCTTGAACGGCCCTCCCAAGGAGAGGCGTGGAGATATAGCGATGACGCTTCTCCAAAAGGTTAGGGTTACGAATCTCGAACCCAAGGCTCGTGAGCTCGATATTTCCATGACCCATCGAAGGCAGCTTCAAGAGTATGCCGGCACAGAGGTTCATGCCGAAGAGCGAGGCGGCGCAACGCTTCTGAAAGAAACTGCCTATGGCCGAGTTCTGTTTTGTGTGCAGGTCATCAAAGGAGGACTGCAGTGGAATGGGATTCGGGACTATCAGCAAAAGCAGAAGAGAGTGACTGCCACTCTTCCCCTCAACTTGCCGGCTAATGGGTCCCGGGAATTTGTTGTCAAGCTCCCATCCCCCATGACTGGCTCGCAAGACCAAGACACCCTGATCAGCATTGATTACGAGACAGCCCGAAATGCCACATTGCGGTTCTGGTCAGACTACGTCGCCCGCGGCGCCCAGTTTCGAGTTCCTGAAAAAGTAGTGAACGATCTCTTTCAGGCCACTCTCTGGCACGCCTTGCGTTTACCCCGCCGTCACGGCGGACAGGGCGAAGATACGGAAATAGACCTGCCTTACTCTAATTTCGCCTATATGCAAACCGGTACTCCCTGGCCGGTAAATCAAGCCGTCTATGTGGACAACATGCTCTACGATCTGCGTGGTTACCCGCAAATCTCGGCCGAGGAAATGCTAGCCATTTATCGTAATACTCAGGAACATAATGGCCACCTGAACGGTGTTGCGAATTGGGTGGTTTACACACCAGGCATGTTGTACGCGGTCTCCAGAAATTTCCTTCTGGCTCGGGATCGTGACATGCTGGACAAGCTCCTGCCCTATACCCTGAAAGCGCTTGACTGGTGCCTTGCGGAGCTCAACGATGCCAGCCGGAGAGAGGGCGCGTCCAGTGGCCTGGTGTATGGTCCCCTGAATGATGGAACAGGTGACGGTGTCTGGGCATTCAGCCAAGCCTATATGTTTGCTGGATTGGATCTGTTCGGACAGGTCCTCAAGCAAATCAATCATCCAAGGGCTCAAGAATGCCTGGATGCCGCCCACAAGATCTACCAGGCAATCGCGAAGGGTTTCGGGAATGCCTCGATGCTCTCAACGCTAGTGCAATTGCGCGATCATACCTGGATTCCCTATGTACCCTGTGAGGCAATGACTCCGCAGAGGATTCTGAACCAATGGTACGTCGCTGATGTGGATACGGGAGCCGTGCACTTGCTGCGTCTGAAAGCCCTTTCGCCGACGGGAGAAATGGCAGATTGGCTTTTGAACGACCATGAAGACAATTTGTTTCTCAAAGGTTGGGGAATGGCCAACGAGCCAGTATACAACCAGCAAGCGACTGCCTACCTCTTGCGCGATGACCCCAAGGCGGCCATCCGCGCTTTCTATAGCTACATGGCTTGCGCCTTCAGTCACTCAGCGCTCGAGGCGGTTGAACATCGTTGGACTCACGGCCAATATTACGGTCCCCCCAGCACCGATGGCGCCTGGTTTGAGTTGTATCGCAACATGTTGATTCATGAGTGGGACAACAACACCTTGTTGCTCGGTCAAGCCGCTCCACGGAAATGGCTGGAGGATGGGAAGAAGATCGAAATTGAAAGGGCACCGACCTATTTTGGAAGGCTGTCGTTGGTAATCGAGAGCCAGGCAAGCTCTGGCAAGATCATGGCAACCGTCCAGACGCCGGACCGTAACCGTCCCGAGGTTCTTCTGCTTCGCCTGCGCCATCCCCAATCGAAGCCCATCCAAAAGGTAACGGTTAACGGACAAAGCTGGACGGATTTTGACAGACAGAAAGAGTGGGTGCGAATCCAGAATCCAAATCAGATGGAATACAATATCGTGGCAGTATACTGACTGATCGTGCAAATGACACAAATGGTTGTTGGGCGTTCCAGTATAAAGTGAAAGCTCTTTGTCCCAAAGGGACACTCGAGATTGGGCATTCTTCGGCAAGTCCAAGTGACAGCAGGCGCCCCATTTGGAGTGCGCCGGCAGAGCATGGGACGGTAGTCCCATGCGGCGACGGCGCTTTGGCTCCGGAGGGCAAAGAGATTTTGGATCGGTGATTCCAGTCAGCCGCTCGAATCCAA
>DATKMG010000502.1:0-3471 GCA_035541995.1 Terriglobia bacterium | reverse complement strand
CCTTTTTAGTGTGGGAGCCGATCTCCGAGCGGCGACCATAATTTGGCCGAGGACTTCGCCGCGCGGAGCGCGGCTCCCACATTGATATTTTCATGTTACGTGGTGCCCCTCCGAGGGGCATGAAAGGCTTTCATGAAAATGCAGGCTTCAAGGTAGCCGCCGCGCTCCGCGACCGCTGTCGCTCCGTCGCGGCGGTAGCCCGGGTCAAGCGGGTCGCCGCTCGGGGGACAGCGGTCCCAAGATCGGCTCCCACACTCCCCCAAGACCGCCATTTTCATTTGTGGTGGTGAACTTGAAAAGGTCATGGTTCACTTTTATGAATGAATAGCAAGACTAATTGAAGACTAAGTGTAGGAGGTAGCTCAATGAAGCTGGCATTCATCGGCTTGGGGAACATGGGACTCCCCATGGTTCGAAATATCCTGCGGGCAGGGTACGCTGTCACTGTTTATAATCGATCACCAGGGCGATGTGATGAGCTGAAGTCTGAGAGAACTGTCATTGCAGAGTCTGCAGCAATCGCCGTCGCCGGTGCCGACATTGCCATCACGATGCTGGCGGACGACCCGGCCGTGGAATCCGTCGTCCTGGGTTCGGGGGATGCGGCTGATGAAGGTGGTCACGGGGTCATTGCTGGCTTGAACAGGGGGGCGGTGCATCTTTCCATGAGTACAATCAGCCCCTCGCTTTCCCGGAAGTTGGCCGATGCTCACCGGCGGGCTGGACAGGATTATGTATCGGCGCCGGTTTTCGGAAGACCAGAAGCCGCTGCGGCAGCCAAGCTCTGGATTGTAGCAGCCGGGAGCACCGAGTCCTTGGCCCGGTGCCAGCCCCTGTTCCAGGTCCTGGGGCAAGGAGCCTTTGTGGTAGGAACTGATCCCTGGCAGGCCAACATCGTCAAGCTGGGAGGCAACTTCTTGATTGCCTCGATGCTGGAGGCATTGGGTGAAGCTTTCGCTTTGATGAAAAAGGCAGGTGTCAGTCCCGGCCAATTCCTGGAGGTCGTCAACGGGTCACTGTTCAAATCGCCTCTCTATGAAAATTACGGCCGAATCGTAGTCGAAGAGCATTTCGAACCCGCCGGCTTCCAGCTCCGTTTGGGATTGAAGGATGCCAGACTGGTTCTTGGGGCTGCGGACGGATTAGCTGTGCCCATGCCTCTGGCCAGTCTGATCCACGATCACCTGCTCGCTGCATTGGCCCGGGGCATGGGTCAAAGAGACTGGTCGGCATTCACGCAAGTCCTGGCTGAGAACGCCGGGTTGGAAAGTCAATCTCCTTAAGAGGGGATGGCCACGAAAGGCTAACGCGGAGCTGAATTGAACAACAAGTAGGCCACGAAAGACACGAAAGGCACGAATTTTCCTGCTCACCTCAAAATACCACTCGCTTGGATTCCATCTTGTCCGGCCCGAAGTTTAGAATGATCCCCAGCCTGATACCTGTGGCCTTCAGGTAGTTCAAGGTTTGCGCCAGAAAGGCGTCATTGATCGCCTGGGCGCTCTTCAGTTCCAAGAGAATCTTGCCACCTACAATGATATCGGCGATGTAGTCGCCAACAATCCGGCCTTCATAAAAGACCTTGATTGGTTTCTGCTGCTCAAAGGGGATGGCTCGCTTTTCCAACTCTATGGCCATCGAATTCTCATAAACCTTTTCCAGGAATCCATACCCCAGCTTCTTCCACACCTCGATTGCAGCACCGACAATCTCGTAGCTTTCACCCTTGAACATTATCTGTTCAGACATAAACCGATCTCCGGACTCAGTTGAAAGAATTTAAGAGTGCCATTTCGTGCTTTTCGTGCCTTTCGTGGCTGGTCTTACGGGGCAACCGTCTTATCCTCGGGCATGTGGAGCTCTTTGTACAGGCCGCGGCGGCCTGACTTGTCGGAGTTCAGGATCCTCCGAGCTGCTTGAGCCACAGTCTCCGCCTGTTCCCTTGGGACCACGACGACGCCGTCCCCGTCGGCAACAATCACGTCTCCAGGACGAACCAGCGCTCCACCGCAGGTGATTGGCTCATTGACCGATTCCAATTCGTTGCGACCGGGCCGGATGCCTCGTCCGATCCGTTTCAGGTAGAGCGGGATTTTTTCCTTGATGATCTCGTCTGTGTCTCTCGCCCCGCCGCTGGTCACTACCCCTGCGGCCCCTTTCAGTTTCCAGGCTAACGTGTTGTTGGAGCCAATAGTACCGGTATCTCCGTCTTCATTTCCGTCGATCACGATTACCGATCCTGGACGCAACAAGTCCATAAAGGACTCTGAAGAGAGCTGGTCGTACCACTGTCCTTCCCATTTCTGGTATTCATCCTCCGACATCTTACTGGCCCGCTTGTTGGTCGGCACGTAGCGCACCGTTACGGCCAGACCGCAAATCCTGTGTTGGAAATTCTCCACATCTCGCCACAGAGTGTGGATTTCCGGCGAAACAAGCCCGGTGTCCTGAAGCCCGGCTATGTCCAGGCCATCAGTAACATCTGCCACCCGAAGCCCATCGTAGAGTGAAAGGATCTTCTGGTCTTCCTCTTTGGAGTAAGTCTTGAAGGGGATGAGGGATTTCGCCCGAGGTTGCCGGTCAGGGACTCTGGATTGGCCTGCGATCTCAAGGGTCGGGCCCAAAATGAAAAGACGGATTGCGAATAAGAATACGATGGGATAGGTGATTGATCGACCAAACATGGTTGATACCTCCGTTAGTATTTGATAAAGCAGGAGACCTGCTCTTCGCCCTTGCATCGATGTGGTTCAGGGGCCTGTTCAAGGGGAATGACAAATGGGAAAATGGACCCTAGATTTCTTACACTTAAGATGTTAGTGGTGGAAGCCCAAAAGATAAAACCCTTAATCTCGGACTCCATTATATGGATTTCACTTGTTCTGACTCAACTATCACATTGACACAATGGTTCGGCTGCCGCATAGTGGTACAGTCCCCGGCGGATACAGCACGTGACACTCCCGTGCAGTCTTCTCCACGAGAAGCGGGAGATTGCTCTCCGTGGCTTTCTTTCGAGGGACCCGGAGAGGGCTACCTGGCAAATTCCTTTCCTTAGAGCTTTGCCTTGACGGGAAAATCCTCAGCCAGGTTAGTCCTCTTCATACATTTATGCGGGAGCCTCTGAAAATCCTCCTTATGAAAGGGGGATAAAGCTTCATGCCTTGGCTGCCGGGGGATCTCACTCCATCGAGAGAACCGGTCAGGTCGGAACGGGGACATCCCCCGCAGGCCTAAAGGTCTTTGCCCCCTTCCAAGGGGGAATCAGACTCGTTTCATCAGTTGTGGGGCAGCGAGTTGGGGCCTGGATGACTTCAGGAGGAAATGGGAGAAAAAAAGGCCGCTTGCTCCGGCAAGCGGCCTTAAGGGTCCCGGCCGGAAACCGACCGTCCGGGTAACGACCTAAAACCTTAGAAAACGGTCCTTAGTACATCCCGCCGCCGTGTGGCGGTCCGGGTGGAGGAGTCTTCT
>DATKMG010000501.1:0-5418 GCA_035541995.1 Terriglobia bacterium | reverse complement strand
ACTTGTGCGCTATCATCACTTTTCGATCGTCGTTCCCGGACTGTCTTCATATCAAATACCCCTAACCATTATTCTTCAAAGTCCGATAGCCTTCTTGTCGGGGCACACTCGCCTCAATTCAGCTTGTGTTCATGCGGGGAGATTCGCTAACATACAAGAGTTGAAGAGAGTAGGGGTGCCAGTGAAACGTACGCCTGCTCGTGCTTCTATACAATATTTTCTGAACTCATAGGAGAAGATTGAATGAGTCATACCATCAATGAGGAGTGCATCAATTGTGGAGCTTGCATTCCGGAATGTCCGCAGGGAGCGATCAGTGAAGGGACTGACAAGTACATCGTCGATTCGGAAAAATGTGATGACTGCGGATCTTGCGTGGAAGTCTGCCCGACGGGCGCCACGGTAGCCATGTAATCCAATCCTAGAGGCCTCCGTGAATCGGGGGCCCCTTTTTTTCCTGCCGACTCTCCAATCCACTTTGACAGTCTTCGCCTTGAACAAAAATAAAGCCATCGGCCTTTTGGTGCTGACGGCTATATTGTGGAGCTTCGGCGGACTGTTGATTAAATGGATCCACTGGAACCCGATGGCCATTGCGGCGGGCCGAAGTGCCATCGCAGCGGTCGTGATTCTCCTGGTGGTCAGACCGACCCGGTTCCACTGGTCATTGGCCGTCATCGGCGGGGCTGTGGCCTATGCGGCGAATGTCACTCTTTTTGTGGTCGCCAACAAACTCACCAGCGCCGCCAATGCCATTCTCCTGCAATGGACGGCCCCGATTTATGTGGCCCTTTTTGGAAGATGGTTCCTCGGAGAACCTACCAGGCGGAGAGACTGGATCACCATCGGAACGGTCATGGGGGGGATGGCCCTTTTCTTTGTGAAGAACCTCACCCTTCGAGGATTCTGGGGGAATGTTTGTGGGATCGTGAGCGGGATGGCTTTCGGATGGATGGCCCTTTTCCTGAGAAAGCAGAAACACGCAGCGCCGGTGGAATCTGTATTGTTGGGAAATGGATTGACCGCCCTGATTGGCCTGCCTTTCTGTTTCCAGTCTCTCCCCGATCTAGCTAGTTGGGGCAGCCTTCTTGGCTTGGGGGTATTCCAGCTAGGGTGCTCTTATCTTCTGTTTACTGCCGCCATCAAGTATGTCCCGGCCATTGAGGCTAGCTTGATCCCGGTCCTGGAACCGGTCCTGAATCCGGTTTGGGTTTTCCTTTTCGTTGGAGAATCCCCTGGCTTCTGGGCTCTTCTCGGCGGTGCCATCATCCTGGGAGCCATCACTGTCCGTGGAGCCATGGGAGTCAGGCAACAGCCTCTCGGTTACACTTCCTGACGAGGACAATGAGGCATAGTCGACGCTCTGACCTGTGTCTCTAACATCCAAGGCATACGGGGGACAGCCTAACCTAAGCCTAACCTGCATTTCTAACCGCAAAGGCACGAAGGCACCAAGGCAAGCGCGAAAGTTCAGACCCATCAAGACCATCGAATCTCCAACCCTATCTGTAACTTTCGGTCCGAATTGAATGGCTCATGCCCATATCACGGGCAAGTCCCGGCAGGGTTTATCTGCTGACCTCATTGTGTCTTGGCGGCTTGGTGGTGAGAATTCTGGGCTAAGGAACTGCACCCAGTCCAGGCAGATTTAGTCCGGACGTGTCCATGGTTCCATCCTTGATCCTGAAGATTCCAGGAAACCGCTCTTCCCATCCCCGATTGGCCACCGGGCAATACTGGCGGGCATTGGCCTCAATCGCGGCGATTCCGGGAATGTGGGCTGCCAGCCCCGCCGAGTGAATCAGCGAGGCCCCGGGGCAAGTAAGGTCCTGGACGCACATGAACATTTTGTACTTCTGGGCTGCGGCAGCCATCAGGAGGGACTGGCTCTGCCCTTTGCAAGCTTTAAGGGCCACGCCGCTGTATCCCATCTCCCGCGCCAACATCAAGTTTTCGAGGTCGGTAAGCGACTCATCTATGACCACCGGCTTCAGTCGCGCCGCTTCGTGCATTGTATTGGCCCGATGCGTCTTGAGATCTCTAGCAGTGGGTTGCTCGACGTACTGAATCCGGTCATAGCCCGCAGGGGTTCTTTCCTTGAGTAGACGAAGAAAGTCCAGGAGGTATCCCACATTGGGGCATTTCTCATTGAAATCGAGAGAGTAAACCGACCCTTCTACACCACGCCGTTTTTGGGTTTCGGTTGTTACCCGATCGACAGCAACTACACGCTCAACGTCCCACTTCAAATCATTGCCGTTCAACTTTATCTTAAGATGGGTGAGGCCATTGTACTGGATCCACTCCGGCAGCGTCTCGGGTAGTCCATCACCGACCCGACTCGCGATGTCCGCCTCCACAAGCGGGTCGACGGCCCCCACCAGGTGGTATAAAGGTAGCCGTTTTTGGGGAGAGACCAACACATAGCGGTCGAGATGTTCTCCCTTGAAGTCCCGCCCAAGAAACTCAGCCAGATCACGATTCAGGAACTCGGGGCCATAAGTCAGATAGCAATTCCGCCTGTGCAACTTTCCATAGGCATCGTGGATGGCTGCATCGAACGGGCTGGCGGTAACCAGAGTGCATAATTTTGGAATGGGCTCGGCCAGTTTCAAATCCTGAGAGACGGCAGCGGCGGCTTTCAAGTAAGCTGGTTCCAGTGCTGTATTGATCTCAACGGGATGGCCAGGTTCCCGGTAGCTGGCCGTAATTTCCGAAATCTTTTCAGCCAGCTCCTTCATGGCGCCAAGCGTGGTCTCGTAGGACAAACGCTGGGAGGGAAATGACCAAACGTTTCCCAATGGCATTGAACCAAAGCCTCTGGCAGAAGTGCCATTTTTCGCCCGCACCAGGCAGTTTACATTTAGGAGCGTCACACGGTCAACGACGGACCCTCCGAATTTAATGGGCGTGCGGTACCGGTAATCCTCGTAGCTTGTCTTGACTTCCTCAATGCTGATAGCCATGGAGCTCTGGCTGCCAAAAGTCTTCCCTCGCCAGGCGACAAAAGAGGAGAGAAAAGTACTTTCTATCCAGGTCCGTCGTGACATTTTCCTCATCTCATCTCCTTACCTGGCGCATCAGACAGCGGCTGCCCAAGAACCAATGTCAGCTTACGCCTGCAATCCACTCAGCCAAGCAGACGGTCAGAGCGGTCACTCCAGAGCACATGTCAAACTAATATGGAGAAAAGCTCATTTGATGGGTCCTTCGTTCCACCCACAGGTTCACCGGATTTTTTAAGTGGTCAAATTCGGCAGTCACAATTACGCCTGACCCGCGGCTTTCGGACCCCGCAATCCTATAGCTTTTAACCATTCCGTAGTAACTGTTAGAGCCGCCCCAATCGGTCATAAAGTCCTTATAGGTATAGCTGGCCGTTGGGCCCCAGATCTGGTAGGCACGAGGATAATCCTGGGCCTTGAGGGCTTCCAGAAATCGCTTGACAACAGCTTCTTCCCGGATATTGGCAAAGCGATAGACCAGAAGTCCCAGGACAACTACGAATAATGCCAGAATCATGGGGATCCGCAGATGTCGTTCTTTCGGCAAAAGCATAAGCGTCACTGTTCAAAGGGAGAATTCAGCAGAAGGCCTTTCAATCAGGCTAATGCGAAGAGTCATGAGTCGATTCTGCCGGTAGAGTTTGACCTGAATGACATCACCGGGCTTTTTGTTAGTGACGATCCGGTCCAAGCGGTCCTTGGAATCGATCTCCTGTCCATCTACGTCCACGATCAAGTCCCCACCGAGAATCATCAAGGAATTCCCAACACGATAGGTTTGTCGCCCGCCTCGAATGCCTCCCTGGCCAAAAGAATCGTCGGGTTGGACTCGTGCAACCAGGAACCCATGATTTACGGGGAGCTCGAGAACATCGGCCAAGTCAGGGGTAATCTCGTAGCCCATCAGCTTTACATACGGTCGACGGACGCGTCCCTCGGCTATCAAATCGGGGATAATCGTTTTGGCCGTATTGATTGGAATCGCAAACCCGATCCCCACGCTTCCTCCGCTGGGTGTAGCTATCTGCGTATTGATCCCGATGATCTCCCCGTAAGAGTTCAATAATGGGCCCCCGGAGTTACCTGGATTGATAGCCGCATCGGTCTGAATGACATCGTCGATCAGCTTGCCACTCTCAGCCCGGATTGTCCGACGCAAGGAACTTATGACTCCGACTGTGAGTGTGCCTTCAAATCCAAACGGGTTGCCAATGGCCATCACCTTTTGCCCGACCTGAAGGTTGGCTGAACTCCCCATTTGCACTGCCTGAAGAGGCTTGCTTCCCGGCTCGATTTTGATGATCGCCAAATCGTTAGATGGATCGATCCCGGCAACTTTGGCTTTTAATTTTCTTTTATCGGCAAGGGTTACTTCTAGAACTCGAGCCCCTTCAATGACGTGGTAGTTGGTCAGAATATGGCCATTGGCGTCAATAATGGACCCGGATCCGGATCCTTGACTCGGAAAGGCATTAAAAAAAAAGTCGAAATCAACGGTGGTCGAAGTGATATTGACCACAGCCGGGCTGACCTTTTTGTAGATATCGATATTATTCGATTCGTCCTGATCAATTGGAACATAAGGTTTATCAGCGGCCGAAGCAGATGGGCCTTCAGTGAAGTAAGGTCCAATGGGAACAGAGTTCTTTGACACAGTTCGGCTAAAGAACCACGTGGCCAGGGCTACCATTACCAGGAGCCAGAGCACAGTCTTCAATCGAATCATGGATTGCATGGTTGGTGCATACCTCGATCAGCAGAGAGTATTGCCCATCTACCGAGAATATCCATCGCCATTCTTCTGACTAACCCAGCAACTCACGAATGGTCTTTTCCAGTTCCGATACCTGATATCCAACCAACTTCCGGATGACTTTTCCACTGCGATCGATGACGAATTTTGTCGGCAAACCTTCCACCCCACCAAAATCGTTGGCCACCTCCTCGTTTCCCATGAGTACAGGATAATCGACCCGATTTTTCAAAAGAAACTGTTTAACAACATCAGTTCCATCATCCATTGAGACACCGATGATTTGAAGGCCCTTCTCCTTATTATCCAAATAAAGCTGGTTCAGACGCGGGATCTCCATCCGACAAGGTCCACACCAGGTTGCCCAAAAATCTACGATGATTACCTTGTTCCCAAAATCCTTCAGGCTGACGGTCTTTCCATCAAGGTTTTGCAGGGAGAATTGGGGGGCCTGCTGATTTGTGTTTCCCGGGCCTCCCGGGCCACTGCTCGAACAATACCAGCCAACTATGGCTAAAGCTGGAATCAGCAGCCAGTGCCACCATAGGAGGCGCGTCTCTTGGAATTTCATAGAACCTCACCAGGGTATGATCTAATCAACTGCCCCGATCGTTTAGTGCCTGCTCGAGTCGTTTTCGGAAAGGGGCGGGGTTTTCGAAA
>DATKMG010000500.1:0-2935 GCA_035541995.1 Terriglobia bacterium | reverse complement strand
CTCGAGACCGCATCTTGCCCGCTTTCTTTAGCGACAACTATGTGGCGCTCATGCCCGGCGAACGGCGGACCATCGAGACAGAGATAGAGGATGCTGACACTCGAGGCGAGAGACCACTCATCGTGGTGGGGGGCTTTAATGTAGAGGAGTTGACTGTCAGCTAAAACCTCTCTCGAAAATGCGGCTTTGGTGGAGGACCAAACTCCGTGAGGCCGATTGATATTGTCCGCCTCTCCGGCCTCGTGGAACTCGGCCCTCCAAGATTTTCATCCGAAGTGGCGAACTTGAAAAGCTCATGAGGCACTTTCTCTCTTGAAAATACCTTTTTAATGTGGGAGCCGATCTCTGAGCGGCGATCCTCCCTAGTCGATAAAGTCGCCGCGTGGAGCGCGCCTCCCACCTTGACGTTTTCATGTTTACGTGGAGCTCCTCCTAATTACGCCAAATCGCCTGTGGGACAGTCAATTTGGACGCAATTGCTGGTTGTGCAAAATGGCAGGCACTACAATATGTTGATGGAGTGCCATTTTGCACAACCGGGAAGGGGCATGAATGGCTCTTACGAAGATGGCATGAAAGCCCAGCATCAGCCTTAATATCTCGGCTCCAGACTCTGGAATCTTGCTTCGGACGGTTTTCTCGTCAATTTGCGTTCACCTGCGGTGCCCTGTTTTCGGGATCTTTCTTTGCGTCGACCTTTGCGTTTAGTATTCTGGTGCGGCCCGACGGCCGTGTTGAGTTCCTTTTCGATAATACATTTCTGTAGGATTTTTCCTCTTACGCTCTAGCTTAAATCTTAATATTCTATCGACCATCAAATTGACATAGAGAGGCCTTATGAATTCAATTCGATTTTTACTCTGGTGGGTTGGAATGACCATGTTCTTCATGATTTTGGCCGTGCATTCCGCCACAGCCTTAACACTTGCTAATCTTCGCTGTGAGTACAAATCTAATCCCATCGGGATCGATGAACTGCACCCCCGTTTGAGTTGGGAACTGGTTTCCGCGGAACGGGGGACGCTTCAGATCGCCTATCAAATTCGCGTAGCTCCCTCAGAGAGTGACCTAGTCAAGAACAAATTAGTTTGGGATTCAGGTAAACAGACTTCGGACGCCTCCATACACGTTGTCTATCAGGGGTCTGCCTTAGAAACCGGTCGGCGCTATTACTGGCAGGTCCAGGTGTGGGACAATCATGGGAGTACATCCGGTTGGAGCCAGCCGTCCTACTGGGAGATGGGTTTGTTGCAGTCGACTGACTGGCAGGCGCGCTGGATTACTCCAGATCTTCAAGAAGATCCTGCCAAATCTAATCCTGCACCCATGCTGCGCCGGGTCTTCCAATTGAACAAACCTGTCGTCAAAGCCCGCCTCTATGCCTCTGCTATGGGGCTTTATCAACTGGAACTCAACGGTGTGCGGGTGGGAGACGAATACTTCACGCCCGGTTGGACGGCCTACGATTTTCGTTATCAGTATCAGACTTACGATGTCAGCAGTTCCCTGAAGCAGGGTGAAAATTGCCTGGGGGCTTTGCTCGGAGATGGCTGGTTTCGTGGATATATGGTCGGGGACGGCAATCGCAATTCCTACGGCAAGCAGGTTGCTCTGCTGGCTCAACTGGTCGTCACTTACAGCGATGGCAGCCGCCAGGTGCTGGGCACAGACGACAACTGGAAAGCAGCCACTGGCCCTATCCTCGCGTCCGATATTTACAACGGCGAAACCTACGACGCCCGACTGGAGCGACCTGGTTGGAGTCGGGCTGGGTATGATGACAAGGCTTGGAAAAAGGCGTTGTTGCTCGATGCTCCCCCAGCCAAACTGGTGGCGCCATTGGGCCCACCGGTCCGCAGAATTGAAGAGATCAAGCCGGTGAAGCTCATCAAAACGCCAGCAGGTGAAACCGTTCTGGACATGGGGCAGAATTTGGTGGGCTGGCTGCGGATTCGACTGGAGGCGCCTGCCGGCACAACGATAACTTTGCGCCATGCTGAAGTCCTCGACAAGACCGGCAATCTATACACAGAGAACCTGCGTACCGCACAGCAGACGATCCGCTATACCGCCAAGGGTGGGGGCTCTGAAACCTTTGAGCCCCATTTCACTTTTCAAGGGTTTCGCTTTGTGGCCATCAGCGGCTGGCCCGGCGAACCTGCTCTGGATTCCTTCACCGGAGTTGTGGTCCATTCCGCGATCGTTCCGACGGGGAGCTTCGAGAGCTCCAATCCTCTGTTGAACCAGCTCCAGCACAACATCATATGGGGGCAAAAGGGCAATTTCGTCGATGTGCCCACTGACTGTCCTCAGCGCGACGAGCGGCTTGGCTGGACAGGAGATGCCCAGGCATTTGCTCGAACCGCCTGTTTCAACCACGATTCCGCGGCCTTTTATACCAAATGGCTGAAGGATGTGGCGTTGGACCAACAGGATGACGGCGCAGTCCCCCACGTAATTCCCAACGTGATTTCGCATAAAACCCGCAAGGGGGATTCCGCATCGGCGGGCTGGGCGGATGCGTCCGTCATCGTACCCTGGACCGTCTATCTGTCTTACGGCGACCGCCGCATTCTGGAACAGCAATACGATAGCATGAAGGCCTGGGTAGATTACATGCGCCGTCAAGCGGGTGACCGATACATTTGGGATAAAGACTTTGCTTTCGGCGACTGGCTTGCTTTTGCTACCACCGAGTCTGACTATCCGGGAGCCACCACCGACAAGGATTTGATCCAGACTGCCTATTTTGCCCGGTCCTCCACTCTTCTCCGACAAACCGCCGAACTCCTAGGCAAAAAGGATGATGCTGTTTTTTATGCAGAGTTGTTAAACAAGATCAAAGCGGCGTTCCAGAAGGAATTTGTCACCCCTAATGGCCGCCTTTCATCCAACACACAAACCGCATACTCATTGGCCCTGGCCTTCGACCTTC
>DATKMG010000499.1:0-3205 GCA_035541995.1 Terriglobia bacterium | reverse complement strand
GGTTCTTCCGCCAGAGCATTTCGAAATAACACTTGTAGAGCGCCGCCCATTCCTGGGAGGGCGCGCCTCTTCCTACCCGGTTCCCAGGACCGAAGTCCCTGCCTCCGATGACCCTCTGACACCGAACGGATATGGGAGATTCAAACGGGTGGAGTTTCCCATTGAACTGGATGGAGTCGAAGAACCCTCGACTTGGGTAGACAACTGCCAGCACGTTTTGATGAAATGTTGCACTAACCTCTTAGATTTCTATCAGCGTTTGGCGGTCGACCAGGACATTACCTTCTTTGAACACTATACCTTTCTGGACGAAAATGGCCGTGCCGCTTCTCTGAGGGGCTCTTTTCTGCCTGCCCCCTTTCATTTGTTTCCCTCCTTTTTGCGCTTTCACCCCCTGAAGTGGAGAGACAAGCTAAGCGTCGCACACGGCCTGTTGTGCATGCTGATCGACGCGCCGCGCCTGGAGAGCCTGGACCGGGTTTCTATGCTCGATTGGCTCAAGCGGCATCGCCAGACACCAAGAGCCATTGAGTATTTCTGGCAGACGGTGCTGGTGAGCGCTCTCAACGAAGAATTGCACATAGCCTCAGCGCGCTATGGCCTCAAGGTCTTCCTTGACGGCATGTTAAACCATCGAGAAGCCTTTCACATGGGTGTTCCAACCGTTCCGTTGGAAAAGCTCTACACCGAGCCTTGCTTGAAGCTGATTGCGCGCCGCAGGAACAATGTGCGGTTGCGCTGTAGCGCTACTCGCATTGAAGTCGCAGAATCCCGAGTTCAAAGGGTTTTTTTGAATGACGGTACTTGGCTGGTCGGAGACTATTTTCTTAGCTCGCTTCCGCCCCAGGACTTGCTGAAGCTTCTCCCCGCAGACGTGACAGAGAGTTCGAATTACTTTATGCAGCTAGGACGCTTCGAGAGTTCTCCCATCACGTCGGTCTATCTGTGGTACGACCGCCAGGTCACGGATCTCGAAAATGCCGTGCTGCTTGGACGGGAGACGCAGTGGTTCTTCAACAAGAGTCCGCGACATCCCGACGAGAATCGACCCAGTGGCCAACTTTTGGGATTGGTAGTCAGCGCTTCCAGGAAGCTGCTACGGATGAGTCGAAGTGAAATCCTGGATGTCGTCTTGAGGGACCTCGAGGCAGTCCTCCCGTCAACCCGGCAAGCCCGCCTTCTGCGAACGCTGGTGATGAAGGAACCCTTTGCCACAATCTCCTGCCGAGCTGGGTACGACACATTTCGGCTCGAACAGACAAGCCCGCTCAAGAACTTCTTTGTTGCAGGCGACTGGACCCGAACGGGCTGGCCTCCCACAATGGAAGGAGCGGTTCGCAGCAGTTATCGTTGTGCAGAGCTGATTCTGGAAGCCGAAGGGACTCCACGAAGATTCCTACAACCCGATCTCCCAACCCAGCGTCTTGCTCGATGGGCCGCCAGCTTCTGTAGATTGTTCGGCTAAGGCTTCCCAGGGCTATTGGGTATTGCGTGAAGTACCAGAGCCACCTTCAGGGATTCTTAGCTCCAGGGACTATTGGCGAGTTGGGCTAGTTCCGGCGGCAGCGCGAAATTGACATGTTCGTCTCGGACATCCAGTCCTTCAACAACCCTGGCTCCAACGGAACGCAAATAAGCGACGACTTGATGGACCAATCGATCAGGTGCAGAGGCACCGGCAGTCACTCCGACGGTCTCAGCTCTATCGAGCCAGGCAGGATCAATTTCCCTTTCGTCGTTAATAAGATAGGCCGGCACGCCGGCTGCGGAAGAGACTTCACGCAACCGCTGCGAGTTGGAACTATTCTGGGAACCTATGATTAACATCAAATCAACCTGGCCGGTTATCTCCTTGACTGCATTCTGGCGATTCTGAGTGGCGTAGCAGATGTCGTCTTTGGATGGGGATTGCATTTTGGGGAACTTGCGTTGCAGCGCCTCTTTGATTTGAGCCGTATCGTCCAGGCTCAAGGTTGTCTGGGTTAGATAGATGACCTTTTCCGGATCCGGGAATTCAAGAGTCTCGACCTCGGCAACTGAACTGACAAGCTGCATCTGAGCTTCGCCCATTGTGCCCACAACTTCCTCATGGCCGGGATGTCCGATTAGCACAAGCGAGTAACCTTCACGGGCAAATCGGATGGCTTCCAGGTGTACCTTAGTAACCAGTGGACACGTCGCATCAATCACCCTAAGGTTCTTCTTCCGCGCCATCTCCCGAATCTGAGGGGAGACACCATGGGCACTAAAGACGCATACTGCTCCATTTGGAACCTCTTCCAGGTCATCGACAAAAATCACATTGCGCCTGCTCAGGTCTTCTACCACGTAGCGGTTGTGCACAATTTCATGGAATACATAAACCGGTGGAGGAAAGAGTTCAAGGACGCGCTCCACAATTTCAATTGCCCGAACAACTCCTGCGCAAAAACCGCGGGGATTTGCCAACAGAACCTTCTCAATCGTCATAGACGGCCCCCTGGGTGGTTCAACCGATAATCTAACACGCAAAGTTAGTGCAAGCAAACGACTCATCGCGTGTCTAAATAGCTGAACAGCCGTCCGGGGGATCAGTCTGCCCGGGCCCGGGCAGCCCTCCGTCCGGGGATCGAGATGTTATTTCTGCGTTTTTTTCAATAGATTCCTGCTCCGAATGCGCAATTCTTCCATCTCTTTAGGTGAACGTAGCGGGTCCCCAAGGGTCAAGACTACCTCAAGCAACCTTCGAGCTTCGGGTATCCTGCCATCTTTGACATAGTATTCAGCCAGAGTGAGACTCAAGTCGGCATTCTTGGGCGCCTTTCTGACTCCGGTGTCAAGGAGCTCAAGGCCGCGCTGATGATTTCCGCCCACTAGCCATGGAAGACGCAGAGACAATTCTCCCAGGGCTAAATACAGGTTGCCGTTGTCAAACCCGGGATCGATCGAAAATGCCTGCTCGAGCTCCGTGCGGATACTCCTCAACAGCAATAAGCTTTTGAAGATGCCCTTGAGTTGGGCATATTCGCCATAGTTGGCCGCTAGCCAAAAGTGCCCCTCGGGACGTTGGGAGTTGATTCCAATGGACGTTTTGGCGAGGTCGATGCCTGTTTCGTAATACTTCGATTTGTCATTCTTGTCTGTTACCCGATCTGCCAGATAGTAGTTGTATTTGGCTAATCTCCAGAGAACCTCAAAGTCTTTAGGTTGGGAGGCAAGCTTTTGG
>DATKMG010000498.1:0-8872 GCA_035541995.1 Terriglobia bacterium | reverse complement strand
TTGCCGGAGAAAAAGAGGGTCCGTTTTGGTTTACTCTCTCCGTGTTGGTAATGGGCGCTTTGTTCCTGGGCCGGAAAATTGTCCAAAGCCGACATTAATTCCCTCCCAAGAGAATTTCCGAAACAAAAGGAGGAGTCGAGGAAATGAGAAAATCCATTGCAGGATTGATCGTGCTATCCGTTGCAGCCGGGTTGCTCGGGTCCCCCTCAGCCAACGCCCAGGAATTGAAGAAACTCAGCCTCGATGACGCTTCTTCAATCGGACTCACCATCCAAACCGATGCCGCTGTTAAAGCAGAAGGGAAGGCTTCAGTCAAAATCTCGACGATTTGGCCAGCAACAGTGTGTCTCGGTGAGGTGAGCGGATTGAATGTTGAGGATGCCAAGCTGCTGTACAAGGCAAAGGTCAAGACCGAACTCGAAGGCGAAGCGTTCCTGGAAATGTGGGTTCAGGTTGGCGGCGGACAGTACTTTTCGAAAGGTATGAATGACTCCGTCAAAGGGAAGTCAGAGTGGAAGACCATCCAGACTCCGTTCATGTTACAGAAGGGCCAGAAACTCGAGAAGGCCACTCTGAACATAGTCATCAACGGAAAGGGCACGATCTGGATTGATGATATTGTCTTGTCCAAAGAGCCCCTGAAATGAGAGATACCGCAAAAAATATCGTGTATTGCATTTTTTCCATTTACTCTTTAGCCTCCTAATTCCTCCTTATAGATATACGCCTAATAAACTTCCTCTTGCTCCTCCTGACTGGCGTGGCAGTTGGGGATTCTCATGTTTACCTCAGCTAGCGAAAGGATTCTGGCAATGACGACCGAGGAGAGAGAAATTCTTACGGCTGAAGAAGTTGCCGCCGAACTCCGGTGCTCTAAAGCACACGTATACAATGTGATCAACGGCAAGGTGAGAAACGTTGAAGGGGAATCCAACTTGCCAATGAAGGTCAAAGAGGCAGCGCACTTTCTTGGCGTGAGCCCGCAAACAGTGTATCTTTGGGTTGAGCGAAAACAGATTCCTCATCTCCGCGTCATGGGCCGCAATATCCGATTTCTGAAGTCGGACTTGTTGCCTTTCCGCGCGCAGTTCAAACAAGAGGTGGAGAATGGCAAGACCGCGTAAACATGATGGTGTAGTTTATCGACGAAACGACAGCAGTCTTTGGTGGATGCGCTACCGGGACAAGGACGGTCGCCGCCGCCTGGAATCAACCGACACGACAGATTGGGATGAGGCGCAGCGACAACTCCGCGAACGCCTTCAATCCAGAGATAGCAATACCCTCGAGTTCATTCGTAAGGGAAAGCAACTTACGTTTGGCGAATTGGCGGACTTCTTCCTTGACAATTATTCGAAGCCGCCAATACGGGCACCGAAGACTCACGAAGCCAATGAGAACGCCTTGAAGACTCTCAGGCCGGTGTTTGGTAGCTGCAAACTTGTGGACATCGACGCGACACAGATTGAAATTCATCTTCGAGATCGGCTTCAGCAGAAGCGCCATGCCCGCCGGAAGTCTGGGACGGTAGCGATCGCGACTTTGAAAGCCACAACCGTTCATCAGGAATTCCGGGTGTTACGTCGGATCTTGAGCGTAGCGGTCAAGAAGAAATTCATTCCGACCAATCCCTGTAGCGGCGTGGAGTTCCCCGTAATGGTGAAAGGTTTGTTCAGACCGCATTACGTCACGTCGTCGGAGCAGGCCAAGATCGAAAAACACGCTCCGTTGTACCTGCGCAACGTGATTCGGATCATCACCGAAACGGGTCTCCGGGTTTACAAGGAGCTCGCGTGCATGAAGAAGGAGCAGGTGGACCTCGCCAACAAGATGGTCTTCATCGCGGATTCCAAAACTCCCACCGGAGTTGCCGAAATCCCGTTAACCGATATAGCTGTTGAAGCTTTCCGCCACCAGATGGAAATCGCGGGCCCAGGACCGTGGCTCTTTCCCAGTTCGCACAAGCCGAACGAACACCAGGCTGATTTCAAAAAGACTTGGCAAAGAACTCTGAAACGAGCGGGGATACCGCACTTCAGGCTGTACGATCTGCGATCTACCTATGCCACCCGGTTGAGTGCGGGCGGCGTGGCGGACGAGTGGGTCACGCAGTTGCTTCGACAGAGCGATGCCAAAGTTTTCAAGAAGTACTCGCAGATGAAACTCCAGATGAAGCGTGAAGCGTTGGAGCGCCTGAACCGACTGGCAGGGGAATCGGCACCCCCGAAGGGTTCTGATACGGATCGGGATGGATAGAGGGGTTTTTGATACGGTTGTGATACGTTTTTGAGGTTTTTGGGCAGGATCAGGAGATCGTCGTTAGAGGCAACTTGCTGAAACACAATAGCTTGAAATGGTACGCCCGGCTGGACTCGAACCAGCGACCCCCTGCTTAGAAGGCAGGTGCTCTATCCGCCTGAGCTACGGGCGCAAAAAAGGGAACCAAGCGTAATGCCCCTGATTGGGAGTAACGGGTCCCCCGGTCAGAAGGTAGGAAAAACGCCCTCACGACGCTTTAAGATTGACCACAACGGAGGATAGGTTCGCTGTCGCGAAAGCGACTTCACCTTACCACATTCGGGGCTCCACGAAAAGGGTCAAAAGCCCACTTATGGAAGGTGGCCATGATATAGTAGCTTTGATTGGGGCGGGCGGGAATGAGCAGAGAACGAGAGACACTTGAGGTCGACATCCTCTTTGTTGGTGGCGGGCCGGCTAGCCTAAGCGGCGCTTTGCATCTCCGAAATCTGATCGACTCTCATAACCGACACACTGCGAGCCCAGCTCAGCAACTCGGAGCAGTGAGCATTGCTGTCATCGAAAAGGGACGAGAGATTGGAGCACACAACCTGTCCGGCGCTATCCTCGACCCCATTGCTCTTCGAGAGTTGATGCCCGCTGTCGATATCGGAAACATCCCGACGGTAATCCCAGTTGCCAAAGAACATCTGTGGTTTCTGACTTCAAACCGGCGAATTCAATTTCCCTGGGTCCCTGCCCCACTCAACAATCACGCTAACTTCATCCTTTCACTTAACCGTTTTGTGAGATGGTTGGGAGAACAGGCCGACGCACGAGGTATTGATCTGTTTCCAGGATTTGCCGGCACTGAACTCCTACTAGAAGGGAATCGATTGGTTGGGGTTCGCACGGGGGCTCGGGGGCTCGACAGGCAAGGGCAGCCCAAAGCCTCCTATGAGCCCGGGGTCGATATCCTTGCCAAGGCCATTGTATTTGGCGAAGGTGTCCGGGGTTCACTCACAAAACAGGTCATCTCCAGATTTCAGTTGGATGCAGGAAGAAACCCTGCCCTCTATGCCGTTGGAGTGAAAGAGGTGTGGGAAGTTCCTGAGGATCCCAGCTCAGCTGGGGTCATCATACATACTCTAGGGTTCCCACTCAAATCTGAGAACTACGGAGGCGGATTTCTCTACCACATGGGAAGAATGATTTCACTGGGACTGGTCGTGGGCCTCGACTATCGGGATCCATTCCTGGA
The DNA here is from genome assembly GCA_035541995.1 of Terriglobia bacterium. Classification (GTDB taxonomy): domain Bacteria; phylum Acidobacteriota; class Terriglobia; order Versatilivoradales; family Versatilivoraceae; genus DATKMG01. The sequence continues at coordinate 5,373 of DATKMG010000498.1, read as the reverse complement.
TCCCTACCGTGAGTTTCAGCGTTTTAAGAATCATCCGCAGATCGCTTCTTACCTTAAAAAAAGGGGCAAGGTCGTCCATTATGGGGCCAAGGCACTGCCCGAGGGGGGCTATTTCAGTATCCCCAGGAGTTATTTCAACGGCGGGATCCTCATTGGAGACGGGGCGGAACTCTTGAATGCCCAACGACTCAAAGGAATTCACCTGGCGATGAAATCCGGCATGATGGCTGCCGAAACACTTTTCCAAGCTCTCCTGAAAAGCGACTTCTCCGAATCCGCGCTAAGCCTGTACGAGAGACTCTTGATGGAGAGCTGGGTGGGACATGAGCTTTACCGGGAGCGGAACTTCCGGCAGGGTTTTCAGCATGGATTGTGGAGGGGCTTGTTGCATTCGGGATTTCAGATGATCAGCGGAGGGCGAGGAATAAAAGCTCGACTCTCCAACCGTCCCGGCCACGAGAGGATGAGGAAGATTGAGGAAACTCCGCCGAGTACGCGGGCTTTAGGGGAGACTTTCCAACTGAAAGAAAAGACAACCATCGATAAGGCCAGCAGTGTGTACTATTCCGGAATCCGGCACGACGAAGACCAGCCCGTCCATCTGCTGGTCGCAGATCTCGATATCTGCCACACTCGCTGTACTCGTGAATACGGGAATCCCTGCCAGTATTTCTGTCCGGCTCAAGTGTATGAATTGGTGGACGGACACGGAAGTGAGGGAAAGCGCCTTCAATTGAACCCGTCTAACTGCATCCACTGCAAGACTTGTGACATCATGGATCCGTACCAGATCATTACCTGGGTACCCCCCGAGGGAGGCAGTGGCCCGAGTTTCATGAACTTATGAGCTTCAAGACCTGCGAGACATATGCTCAAGAATTAAAGGATCAACATGCAGTCGCCGTAACTGTAAAACCGGTATCCGGACTGTATGGCTTCTAGGTAGGCCTTCAAGACCTGCTCTCTTCCTGCAAATGCCGATACCAGCATCAACAGTGTGGAACAAGGCAAGTGAAAATTAGTAATCAGACCATCGACCAACCGAAACCTGAACCCGGGAAAGATAAACAACTCCGTTTCTCCTTGGCACGGGATCAATTCCTGGCCATACTGCAAAGCAGCTGACTCGAGCGCCCGGGTTGCAGTCGTGCCAACCGCGACAATTCGCCGACCTTGGGATTTGGCTGAACGCAGTGCCTGAGCGGCCGGTTCGGGAATCTCATACCACTCTTTCTCCATCCGATGTTCTTCAACCGTATCAGACCGAACCGGCTGAAACGTGCCCAGGCCGACATGAAGCGTGATTTCACACCAGCTGATTCCTCGTTCTCGGAGGCCTCGGAAAACTCCCTCTGAGAAATGGAGCCCGGCAGTTGGGGCCGCCACGGCTCCACGTCTGCTGGCATAGATTGTCTGGTATCGTATCCGGTCCAGCGGGTCCTCCTCTCGGTGGATGTAAGGAGGCAAGGGGACATGACCCAACCGGTCAACTTGTGTGTCGAAGTCCCCCGTGCAATGGAAATGGACTCTTCGCAAGCCATATTCCCCTCGCTCCAGGACCTTACACTGGAGTTCTCCCTCACCAAAGACGATTACCTCACCAACCCGAACCTTACGGCCCGGTCTTACCAGGACTTCCCATGTTTCCTGCTCAAGTGGCTTTACCAGCAAGACTTCGATTTGGGAGCAAACAGGGCTGTGCCTGCCCCGAGGGCCCGATTCTAGACCCAGACGACGCCCGAGCAGGCGGGCTGGAAAAACCCGCGTGTTGTTGAGAACCAACAGGTCTGAGGCGCTCAACAAGGATGGAAGATCCGAAAATCGGTGATGACTCACGATCCCACTATGTCGGTCGAGTTTGAGAAGTCTGGACTCTTCCCTCTCTTTCGCGGGGTAAAGGGCGATGGATTTCCCAGGCAGGAAGTAATCAAATTCAGAAAGTTGCATGTCGACTATGGTATCTTGTCGTTCGTAACTTGTCACTCGTCACCCGGAATATGCAAACCGGCACAGCTACGATATCGAACAAGGCGGTGGATCGCCTGCAGGCAGGCCATCTTTGGATCTACCGTAGCGATATGGTCTCCTGCGATTCTTCGCCCGGGGCCATTGTCTCACTTGTCGATGAGAAGAAACGGTTCTGGGGAAAAGCCTTCTTCAGCTCCAGTTCCCTGATTAGTCTTCGATTGTTAACCAGAGAAGATCGATCGATTGATCAGGGATTCTGGGCCAGCCGTATCGAACAGGCGATGCGGTTGCGCCAACAGGTCGTATCTGGAACCGAGGTATACCGCCTGGTGAATGGGGAGGGAGACGGATTGCCTTCCATCATCGTGGACCGTTACGGGGACCTCCTGTGCCTGCAGACTTTAAGTCAAGGAGCTGATGCCTTAAAATCGCTGCTGGTCGAGGTGCTGGTAGAGCTTTTCCAGCCGGGGTGCATCTTCGAACGGAACGATACCCGGATTCGTGAATTGGAAGGCCTGACCCTACTGTCAGGAGCCCTCTACGGGAAGGCGGCCCAAGAAATCATTTGTCGGGAGAACGGCCTGAGATTCTGCTTCCAGCCGGAGAGTGGGCAGAAGACCGGAGGGTTCCTGGATCAAAGAGAGAATCGGCTGGAAGCTCAAAAAGTGGGTCGAGGCAGAGCCTTGGATTGCTTCTCCTACCACGGGGCCTTTGCATTACACTTAGCCAGATCCTGCGAATCGGTCGAGGCGGTTGACATCTCCGAAACAGCAATACAGCAAGCGCGACGCAACGCGGCGCTTAATGCAATTAACAACATTCAATTCGAAGCAGAGAATGCCTTCGATCGACTCAGACTCCTGGATAATCTCAAACGGCGATTTGACACCATTATCTTGGACCCACCCGCCTTTGCCAAAAACAAGAGCCACATAACTTCGGCGCTTAGAGGTTATAAGGAAATCAATCTCCGAGCCTTACGCCTCCTGAACCCGGGGGGATTCCTCATCACTGCCACTTGCTCACAGCACGTAGAGGAGGCTATGTTTCTAAACATTCTGGCCGAAGCAGCTGCCGACGCAGGCCGTAAGGTCCAGATTCTACAGAAGCGAACCCAGGCGCAAGACCATCCGTTTCTGTTGTCCATGCCGGAAACCCTCTATTTGAAGTGTATTTTCCTGCGAGTAATCGATTAGAGTGGTTTGACAACCTCACGCTCACATTTTATTAATGCTATTGACTAATCTAAATAGAGGAGGAATGAGAACGTGAACATCACTAAGTGGGATCCTTTCAAGGATTTAGTTACGCTCCAAGACCGCATGAACAGGTTGTTCGAAGATTCTCTACGGGGAGTGAGAGAAACCGACGGCGGTTTAGCCGGAACAGCGTGGAGTCCTGCGGTTGACATTTATGAGACTGACAATGAGGTTGTGCTGAAAGCAGAACTCCCCGGCGTCGATCAAAAGGGTATCGATATCCATGTTGAGAACAACACACTGACTCTTCGTGGGGAAAGAAAGTTGGAGAAGGAAACTAAGCAGGAGAATTATCATCGGATCGAGCGAGCCTATGGGAGTTTCCTGCGATCCTTTACGCTTCCTGGAACCATCGATCAGGAAAAAATTCATGCCGACTACAAGGATGGCGTTCTTACGGTTCAGATGCCGAAGCGTGAAGAAACCAAACCCAAACAGATCAGAGTTGCAGTTACTTCTTAAAGTCAGGCATCCTCAATCAGGTATAGTGAGGGTTGGACACAATGAGTTTCCACCCTCACAAACCTTTTCGAGAAATACCTGGCCAAGGCTTGGCTAGCAGTGCCTTCGGTTCGAAAAAATGCAATCGTGGGCGGCAACCTCCGAACAGGTCTTAGCATGGATTAGAACGGAGTCATGATTTAATGCGATTCGACAAACTCACATTAAAAGCGCAGGAGGCCCTGGTTGAAGCCGAACGCCTGGCCTCTGAGCAGGCACATCCCCAGGTTGAACCCGAACATCTTTTCAAGATCCTGCTGGTACAACCTGAAGGGGTCATACCTCCCCTCTTGAGCAAGATGGGAGTGGCACAGGGAGAGCTCTTCAATGATGTGGAAAAGAGTCTTGCCAAGTTGCCTTCAGTACAGGGGATCGGAGGGCGGTCCCTGTCTCCCAAAATGAACAATGTGATGGAGAGCAGCTTCAAACAGGCGGACCGCCTAAAGGATGAATACGTCAGTACCGAGCATCTGCTGCTGGCGCTTGCAGAAGTCAAAGGCACTGATGCTCAGCAGATTCTGGAGAAACATGGGATCTCTCCTGAGAAAATTCTCCAGGCGCTGGTCTCCGTTCGAGGGGGACAACGAGTCACAGATCAAACTCCCGAAGATAAGTACCAGGCCTTGGAACGGTATGCCAGGGACCTGACTGAATTGGCGCGTAAAGGTAAACTCGATCCCGTAATCGGGCGAGATGAGGAGATTCGTCGAGTCATCCAGGTCCTCTCGCGCCGGACCAAGAACAATCCCGTTCTCATAGGGGAACCCGGAGTTGGGAAAACGGCAATCGTTGAGGGTCTGGCTCGACGGATTATTGCTGGCGATGTTCCCGAGAGTTTGAAACGCAAGCGCCTTGTGGCTCTTGACTTGGGAGCCATGATCGCCGGCGCTAAGTATCGTGGCGAGTTCGAAGACCGGCTAAAAGCCGTGTTGAGGGAGATTTCAGAGGCGGATGGACAAATTGTCCTGTTTATTGACGAACTTCACACTCTGGTGGGAGCCGGAGCGGCCGAAGGTGCTGTGGATGCCTCAAACATGCTCAAACCAGCCCTCGCTCGTGGTGAACTCCGCTGTATTGGGGCTACGACAATCAATGAATACAAGAAGCACATTGAAAAGGATGCTGCCTTAGAACGACGGTTTCAGCAAGTCTATATCGGTGAACCTACGGTGGAAGATACGGTATCCATCCTGCGGGGCTTAAAGGAGCGCTACGAGATCCACCATGGAGTCCGAATAAAGGACTCGGCTATTGTGGCCGCAGCGACTCTTTCCAATCGTTATATCTCGGATCGTTTTCTTCCCGATAAGGCAATCGACTTAGTCGACGAAGCGGCAGCCGCCTTGCGAATGCAAATTGATTCCATGCCAGTCGAATTGGATGAAGTAGAGCGCCGCATCACTCAACTGGAAATCGAACGGCAGGCATTGAAAAAGGAGGAGGATGCCGGGTCGCGGGAGCGATTGATGGATCTGGAAAGAGAACTGGCGGATTTCAAGGAGCAGTCTGCCCAGATGAAGGCACGCTGGCAAAATGAAAAGAACCTGATCACCCGGATTCAGGAGATCAAGGAACGAATCGAACAATCCAAGATCGAGGAGCAAAAGCACGAGCGCGAAGGGAACCTTGGTAAGGTCGCCGAGAT
>DATKMG010000497.1:0-2964 GCA_035541995.1 Terriglobia bacterium | reverse complement strand
TTGCTCTGCTATTTCCATATTGAGAGTGATTCCTTTCATTCTTCACTAGAATCAGGCATTGGATGCATTTTGGATTGAGTACGTGTGCGCTTGCGACCGTTGGACTCCGGCGGAAGTCAGATCGACGTGAGTCCGCAATGGCGGTAGTGGGTGGGGAACCATAGCCCCGTCGACGAAAAGATCATGAAAGAGGTGGCTTGAATACGCCAGAACCATTGCCATGTTATCTCGGGCAGCCAGCTCAGAAGATTGCTCGACCCGTTCACGCAGCTTGCCTATGGCCTGGGGGTCGAAGAGGCCTCGCCTCTTGATGGCTTCCGGTGCAAAACTCTCCAACAACCGGTCTTTCGAATCCCGGGAAAAGAACGCCGCCGCTTCCGGGGCCCGATAAGGGTTCTTGGTACGCTCCACGACACGCTGGGGCAAGTCCTTGGCAAAGGTCTTGCGCAGAATATATTTCTCAATGAGAGCCTTGAGTTTCAAATCAGGTGGGAGCCGCCTGACCAACTCGTAAACGTTGACATCCAGAAATGGATATCGCCCTTCGATGGAACTGGCCATGGCCATGCGATCCCCTTGCGAGGAAAGCAAGTATCCCGAAAGCAACTGTCGAGTCTCCCAATACTGGGCTCTGGATAGCGGCAGCCAGCGCTCGAACCCGACTGGGACTGTGGACTCTACTGAATCTATCCAATGTCCATTCCGGAGAATTTCGGTGGCGGCTCTACGGGCTGAATCGGCAGCTGGAAACAGCCCTGTAAGAACTTGATCGCTCAACATGGGCAACAAACTCATACCGTTTCGCCAGCGAATGTGATGGGAGTATCCTGGAGAATCCGTCTTCTCAAGGCCCATTTGATAGAAAGCGTACCAAAAGGCGCGAGTGCGGGTCCCAGTCCGCGGGATGTTCGGTTCCAGATGCTCAAGCAGGCGCTTGCGCCATCGTGAGTTAGGAGTTCGAGCCCAAAATCGTCGAATCTTGTCCTCTTTGAATTGATCATATCCTGCAAAAAGCTCATCAGCGCCCTCACCCGTGAGGACAACTGTTATCCCCGAATCCCGCGCCAGACGCGATAGATGCATCATGGGCACAGGGGCTGTCCGATAAATAGGGGTCTCAGTGTGCCAAATGGTTTTTTCAAAGCTCTGCGCGATTGAGTGGTGAGTTATATGGGTCACCGAATGGTCGGTCCCCAAACGCTCAGCCATCAGGAGTTGAAACTGCGACTCATCCAAGCCGGTATCTGCAAACGAGATGGAGAATGTCTTGAGTTGATTTTGATGATGACGAAGCGACAATAAGGAAATGATGCTGGAGTCCAATCCCCCAGACAGATAGGCCCCCACCGGCACATCGGCCCTGAGGCGGAACTTGCAGGCAGCCGTGAGAGTTTCCCTGATTTCTTCGCACCAGCTTTCCTCCGTTCGGTCCCATTCGACATGATCCGGCGAGTAGTCGATTCCCCACCACTGGCGAAGAGCGGACTGGCCGTTCTTTACGTGAAGATAGGATCCGGGGGGCACTTGTCGAATCTTCTCGAGCGGTGTCCGATCTGACTCACTGACCCAGGAAATCAAAATGTTGCTCAAGGCCCGGTAATCCCACTGACGGGATACCCGCTCGTCGGCCAGCAGGGCCTTTATTTCGGAGGCGAAGACCAGGGTCTGGCCATCGGAGAGCACCGTATAGAAAAGCGGGCGCACGCCCCACCGGTCCCGAGCCAGCAAAAAGGTGTTCTCCTGGGAATCCCAAAGGGCAAAGGCCCATTGGCCGTTGAAACGGTCCAGGCAGGAGGTTCCCCACTGCCGGAATGAGTTCAACAGGACCTCTGTATCGCTCCGCGTCACAAACACATGGCCCAGTTCCTCCAACTCCGCTCTTAATTCCAGATGGTTGAAGATTTCTCCATTGAACACCACCCAGTATCGCCTATCGTGAGTACACATAGGCTGCTGACCAGACTGCAGATCGATGATACTTAAACGCAAGTGCCCAAAGGCAACCCCTTCTGCCAGCAGAAGCCCCGACTCATCAGGGCCACGATGCGTCAACATGCCCATCATGTGAAGCAGTTTCTCTTCACCGCAAGCCCGCGGACCGATTTGTCCGACAATACCGCACATATTTTCTAGTTGCCCCGAAACATGCTTCTTAAGGCTGAACTTAAGAAGCCGAGTCTTTGGCCTTTATTCCTCGAGTTTCCAACTCCGCCCGACAGATGGCTGCCCGGTCGATCTTTCCGTTGGAATTCCGGGGAAGCTCTTCCCGGATCGTGATCTCCTTGGGAACCATATAAGCCGGCATATCCTTTGAAACCTTGAGCAGCAAATCAGCAGGAGTGAGGACCTGGCGGTTCCCCAAAGAGACAACCACCAGGATCGATTCCCCTAACACGTCATCAGGAATTCCCAAAGCCACAGCATCCTGTACCACGCCGGTGCTGTAAAAAAACTCCTCGACCTCCGTCGGGCTGACGCGAAAGCCCGAGGTCTTGATCATGCTATCTTTTCTGCCCAGGAAGTATAAGTAGCCTTCTTCATCTTGCTTCACGAGATCGCCCGAAAAGACTGCCATTTCCTCAATTTGGATCGGCTCAAGTTGAAGGGGATTACGTTTAAAGCGCTCGCGGGTCCGGCCTGGATCGTTCCAGTACCCCATGGCCACATGAACCCCGCGGTGCACCAGTTGGCCAACCTGGCCCGGACGGCAAGGGCGATTTTCTTCGTCCAGCACCAACATTTCGGCGCCTGGAATAGCTTTCCCGATGGAGGTAGGCCGAATGTCGACCTGTTCCGGATCCAGATAGGTAGAACGAAAGGCCTCGGTTAGGCCATACATTAGGTAAATCTTGGTATGGGGCAGTCGGCGCCGATACTCTCTTACCATTGCTTCAGGGAATCGACCGCCGGAATTGGTGATGTAGCGGAGAGAAGGAAGCCTCTCCCCCGTCCAATTTGCCTGGA
>DATKMG010000496.1:0-12452 GCA_035541995.1 Terriglobia bacterium | reverse complement strand
CGGGAAACTACGGGGCGGGTACGACCGGGGTCAAAAACTATCTGACATAACCCCAGGCGGGTGGCGATCCACAATTGTCCTTCCCGATCTTCCTGAATGGCCCGAACCTGGTTGACCGGAAGACCGTGTCGCGTTGTAAATCGCTCAGTTCGGCCATCGGGATGGCGACGGTAGAGCCCACTTTCAGCACCAATCCAGAGTCCGCCGAGCTGATCGGGCATAAGAGTTCGGATAATAGTATCGTTTTCGGTGTCCTTGGGCAGTCCGATGTCGACCAGATGAAAGGTCCATTTCCCTCTCATTTCTTCAAACTGGAATAATCCCCCTGCTGTCCCCACCCAGATCCTTCCTGAAGCATCTTCAGCTGATGTCCGTACGGAAGCCGACCCGGGCTCATTGGGCTGGTAACCCGTAAATCGACTGACCGTGCTTAGCTCTGCCTCATCTGATGGAGGTAATGTCCCCGCATGTCCTGTGCCGAGCTTGGCGTCCGTGCGAACAAAGGGCTTGAACTCAAATAACCCTGCTCTTGTAGAAACCAGGTAAACACCGCTCCGGGTCTCCTGGATGTCTCTCACTTCAGGTTGAAAAGGCCCGGGGACAATCCGGTACTCAATGAATCCTCTTACGTCAATTGGTGTAGGACAGAACTCTCTTCTTGAATTCATCCAGAGAAATTCGTCCCGCTTTGTAATCTGTAACGACCGACTTCTGGACTGAAACGATCTGCTGGTTCCGATCCGCAGCGACAGGCCCTCCGATCGGAAACTCGTCTGAGAACCAGGGCCCCCCTTCCCCCGAAATCACAATTGTGATGTACTCCTGCGGCTTGACCACGCTGAGTGAGTCACCATATTTGGCGAGCGTCTCCACTAGCGCAACTCTGGCGATGGCTATTTGCGCCTGCATTCTGGTGTGTGCCTCTGCATTTTGTCTCCTCCATTCCCCCATTTTTCTTTGTACTTTTGTGGACTGTTTCATGATTTCGTCCATCTGCCGTGCTGCTTCTTTTTGTTGCTGCTTGGCCTGAGCGGCAGTGGCTGCAATATCTGCTTTGGCGGCCTCGGCTTGCTGGCGAGCTGCGGCTAGATCGTCCTCATTCAGCGGCGAAAGAGCAGGCGGAGCAGCCGGGGCGGCTGGCGGAATCGGTGGGGTTGGGGGTGCCAGCTCTGCTAATGCAGCCATGGATGCAAACGCTGAGGACGAAGACGAGGCTAGCGATATGCCAAAGAGCGCACCTTGGCCGTAAAGGTAAAACCCACTCACCCGGCTAGACCGGCTGAAGCCGGAAAGATCTCCAAATTTTGAATCCTCGCTCGCCTGGGGGTTCCTCTTGAGTGCGTAATCCAAACTAGTTCTCAGAATTCCTCGCATGGTCTCGATTTCCTGCCGGCTCCTTTCCTGGTCGAACAACTGAGTCTGCGCCAGTTCCGTCACGGCCAGCGAGATTAGAGTCGCAAGCACTACGGTACAGCCAGCCAAAATTCGACGCATCATTGTATTATCCTCCTTTGCCATCCTCGCGTTTGCGTCTTCTTCATCTTGATTGCGGTACGAGGCATCGTGAAAACGGCATTAAAATTCTGCTACTGCAATTTCAATTGAGCTACCTGGATCAGGGTGTTCAGGATGTTGTCAGTCTGCCTTTCCTTTAGCTGTCCTTGCGCCTGCATATGTTCGAAGCTGACATTGATTCGCGCCAGGTCTTGTTCCCGTTGGGCTTGCCACGCCCCGATCAGACTCAACAAGGCTTGATCGTTACGTGCCTCTAGCGTTTTGCCAGCCGTTGTCAACTGACTGTTGAATCGAGTCTCCATGCTTTCAAGAGCAGTCTGAAGCAATTGCCTCTGTTGCCGATTGCGCAAGGCAGTTGACCTCTTGAGTTCGGCCTGTATCAGACGGGTGAACTCCAGTCGCTCCTGCCGCAGTTTTTCCTCCATAACCATTAGTAATTCGTGTTTCAAAACCTCAGTCTCCTCGCCGGTTGTCATCCCGGTGGGGCGGGGAAGTGGAGGCTTCCCGAAGGAAAGAGAGAAAGACCCGTTTTCGGCTTTGAATCGGGCATTACCAACCAGTAAGCTTGCCCCGACCAATAGTAAGACGGCGGTCGCGACAAGGGTGGCACGCCAAGCGAAATTCAATTGCCGAAATAGTTGCCAGGGGGTCAGCCGGATAGTCTTGGGATACACAAAGAAATGCCGTGGCACCGGGACGTCTGCAGTGGATCGCAACTGTCGAACTGTGGTGGCGTAAAGCTCCTGATCAAGACTACAGGCCGGACACTCCGCCAGATGATCCTGCAGTGCTTCGCGCTCCTCTCCAACAAGGTCGTCCACCAGGGCTTTAGCTAGTTGCAGCCGGAAATGATCACACACTTTTGTCATTTCTTAATCCTCGCTTGATTCCTCGGTCTGTCCGTCCCAGGCGGGACTTTAAAGCCTCCAGGCCACTGTATAGCCGGGTCTTCACTGTGCTCAGGGGGACTTGGACTACCTGGGAAATTTCTTCAAAGGTTAGCTCCTTGAAAAACTTCAGCTCCACAACAATTCGTTGTTCCGGGGAAAGTCTTCCGAGAGCCCTGGCCACTCGTTGGCGGCTCTCCTCATTAAGCAATTCTTTTTCGTGAGACTCCTCCACCGGCAACAAGGGGCCTAGTGTCATTTCCAACTTGTCATCGTCCAATGAACAGTGGGCCTCCACCGGACGCTGTCGCAGATGGGTCGTACAGTGATTGGAGGCAATCCGGTAAAGCCAGGTGGAGAAACGGGACTCTCGCCTGAATCGGCCTATATTCCGGAACGCCAGCAGGAAGACTTCTTGCGTGGCTTCAGCCGCCTCGTCTTCATGTTGGAGCATCCGCAGAGCAAGGTTATAGATTGGGCCTTCCCATTTCAGGACCAGTCGATTGAAAGCCAGGGTGTCACCCTTCTGGCTGGCTGTGACCCAGGCTTCCTCTTGCAGGTCTTCTCGAGCTTTTGCCTCTCCCGACCCTGTTCGCGCAAGGCTAGGGTTCAGGGCTTCAGTCACAGACAGCCTCCGTTCCTGTTCTTACCCGCCGTCGCCAGTTTAGACGAGATTACAGCCAAGAAAGTCGGGTTTTTTTCTGGTCAAGCTTGAGAATCGTCCCACTCGTCGTGCTTGTTGTTGCTCTCGACATGAAGGTTTCTGAATTTGGCGGAGAGAAAGTGGACGAGCTTGACCCGGTGCATCTTACGATCAGGATCTCTTAGGGTATCACGTCTCCATTTTCATGCTACGTGGTACCTCGTGGGGCATGCAAGGCTTCTATGAAAATGCGGTTTTGTTGGAGGGTGCGCGGGTGACCGCTGTCACCTGTCGCGACCGTGGCCCCGACAAAGCGGGGCCCTCCAGCATTTTCATTTGTGGTGGTGAACTTGAAAAGGTCTTGGGGTACTTTCATAAGAACATGAGGTTTGGCATCCAGGGTTGCGATATTTCGGGAAACAGCGATCTCGCGATAGGCTGGGGCCCCTATGACTATTCACGTATTCCAGGCTCGCCCCAGATAAACCCCGGAAAGCGAGGCTTAAGGCGTTCTTCAGTGCGGCAATCCCATACGGCCGATGGGATTTTTCACAAGGTGTGGGGAGAAAGGCTTCGAAACTTGACGTCCCCTGAGGTTTAGGAGTATAAAGACGTTGTAGTAAAAAGAAGTTCCTCTACGTTCATGCACAGATGGCGAGGTACCCAAGTGGCTAAGGGAGAGGTCTGCAAAACCTTTATCCAGGGGTTCGAATCCCCTCCTCGCCTCCATACTGCATGATTCTCTTTTGATTGCAATCACTTACAAACCATTTGGTGCAGCTGATCGCGAGAGCATGCTATCTGATCGCCCAACGGTTGAAGAGGCCGTCAGCGCTGTCTGCCAGCGAGAAGGTTTGGGCGTTCACCACATTCCCAAAGATCATGCGGGCGGGAAGTGGCAACTCCGCTATCAAAGCGCTTTGGGCCTGGGCGGCAATCTGGAGATTGATTTGAATCTCATGTTTCGGGTTCCACTTTGGCAGGTCGTCATGCAGGATTCTCAAGCCATTGGTTCCTTCAAAGCCAAGCGGATCCCAGTCCTCGACATCCATGAGCTAGCTGCAGGTAAACTCGTTGCTTTGCTGGCACGATCGGAAGCCGCATACATGGTATAGTTTGAGACTCAATTCCCTTTGGGCCAACCTAGGGTTAAAGCTGCGGGAAAGATAACGCGTCACGACCGGGCGGGCCCGACGCCTGCCTGATACAGAAAAGACCAGCGAGGAGCAAAACTCATGCCTAATCTGTTCGACCCACTCTCGATCCGAGACCTAACTCTTTCCAATCGCATCGTCGTTTCACCGATGTGTGAGTATTCCAGTATCGATGGATTTGCGAATGACTGGCATCTGGTCCACTTGGGGAGCCGGGCCGTAGGGGGCGCGGGCTTGATTATGACGGAAGCCACAGCCGTTACACCGGAAGGACGGATCAGTCCAGAAGATCTCGGAATCTGGAGCGACGACCATATTGAGTTTCTCGCCCGTATTACTCGGTTCATTCACTCTCAGGGCAGCATCGCCGGGATACAATTGGCACATGCCGGACGGAAGGCCAGCACCTATCGGCCATGGCTTGGGGAGGGAGCCGTGCCCGAAGAGTCGGGCGGCTGGAAGAATGTGGTTGCACCCAGTGCGATTCCCTTCGCCGGAAACTATCTGATGCCACAGGCCCTGACCCAGGAGGGAATTCAGACAGTTGTCCGGTCATTTGTGCAAGCAGCCAGCCGCGCCCTCGAAGCGGGGTTCCGCGTAATTGAGATTCACGCGGCTCACGGGTATCTGATCTCTGAGTTTCTTTCGCCACTTGCCAATCACCGCACGGATGAGTACGGTGGCTCGTTCGAAAACCGCATCCGCTTGCTGCTCGAGGTGGTTTCCGCGATTCGCGGATCGTGGCCTGAGCGCGCGCCTTTATTCGCGCGCATTTCGGTTACAGATTGGGTGGAAGGCGGATGGACCCTCGACGATTCCGTTGAGCTTGCCAAGTACCTGAAAAATTCCGGTGTGGACCTGGTCGATTGTTCCTCCGGCGGAAATGTGCCACCTGCCCAAATTCCCGTCGGCCCGGGCTATCAAACACCATTCGCCGAAAGAATTCGTCACGAATCGAAAATCCTAACTGGTGCGGTGGGAATGATCACGGCTCCATCCCAGGCTGACCACATCATCCGCACAGGCCAGGCAGACGTTGCAATCATCGCGCGAGAGTTTTTACGTGACCCTTACTGGCCTTTGCGAGCGGGACACGACCTGGGATATCCCGTCCCCTGGCCCGTACAGTATCTGAGAGCGGCTCCCCATGGCACCAAGGCGCGCGTCCCGGCAGACTTGTAAGAACCGCGTTTGGCCAAGAAAGTCGTGCAGCGCTCTTGCGGCGATACAAGCCCGCTTGAGTCCCTCTCCCTCCCTGGCCTTGCCTGGTCGTGTTAGCCGTAAGATCGACTCGATTGCAGCCGTAGCCAGCGAAATGCACCCTTGGCCTCGATGTCGCTACTCACTAACGATAACTATCGTCTCCGACCCTTACAGAATCTGATTGCCTGCATGGTAAAAAAACTCGAAGGGACTGAGGCGCCATAGCTTGCTGTCTCTCTCTTTATGATGACCCGCAATTGGTTTGGCCAAATTCCGGCTCCGATACATGAGGTCACATCGGGGCGAAACTTAGCTCTGAATGAACCTGGAGAATCTTTATGCCTGACTGCGTATCCAACAGAGGAGAAAGATGAATCCACCCATGGCGCCAACCCCCTCCCCCGTTGTAGGAGGAAAAGGCATTCTTATATCAATCCTCCTGTCATATTGCCGGTGGAGAATTAGAACAGATCCAGTTTCTGCTCGGACACACATCGGTGGAAACCACAGAACGCTATCTCGGCTGCAAACAGAAGTTACGTGACGCGGTCAACGACCGTCTGGGAATTGAGCCAGAGAGCGTTTGAAGGTTCATGCGTTTTACTGGGTATCCGGGATAGACCCCAAAGTCTGGAAATGACTTGATTGGTGCAAAGTGGTGTATGATGATGTATAATTTTAGTTATGAGGCCCATGAAGAGAGCCATCCGTCAGAGTATATCGCTGCCCTCTCACCTGGCCAAACAGGTCAAAGTTTTGGCTAAGCGCCAGAAAACCAGCGCCAATCGAGTTCTGGTTGATCTGATCCAGACAGGGCTGGAATCGAAGCAAGCTGAGAAACGGCGGTTCTTTGAATTGGCAGACCAGTTGATGGCTTCAACCGACAGGGCAGAGCAGCAACGTACGAAGGAAGAACTGGCCCGGCTGACGTTCGGGGAATAGATGCCGAAAATCCAGTGGACGAATCTGCCGCCTGTTCTCCGCGATCATCTTTTCGAACGGCTACGCGAGCGGAAAATCATAGCCGAAGATCTCTATCAGTTGAAACTGTGGCGTGAGAGTGAGCCCGAGGCTCCGGAAGGACCTTGGTACAAGGATTTCGGATCGTTCAAGATTTGTGGCGAAGGGAAGTATCCGAAGACCTTTCTCCTGCACGGCCAGACCGCCAAGGGTGAGCAGCTCTGAAGACAATGAACTCTCAGAGCTCTCATTTCTTTTGTCGGCTTCGAAATCTGTCCTTGGTCGCACGGACCCAAGTCCCCAGCTGTACGCAGGGTTTGACATTGGTGTGATCTCGTCAACCGAGATCAAGAT
The DNA here is from genome assembly GCA_035541995.1 of Terriglobia bacterium. GTDB lineage: Bacteria > Acidobacteriota > Terriglobia > Versatilivoradales > Versatilivoraceae > DATKMG01. The sequence continues at coordinate 5,736 of DATKMG010000496.1, read as the reverse complement.
CGTTATCGCAGCCGGTTTATGTTCGCCTAGTATCAAACTTCTCGCGGGCCTGGAAAGCTCTGATGGGCATAAACGGCCCATCCAGGCAGGATAGGTGACCGCTCGGGGAGGCACATTTCCCGCAGATGCCCACTCCACAACTGGTCTCGTATTCGATGGATCCAACGATGCGATCGTCACTCACATAACGTCTCTGAACCTCGGCACACGCATGAACCATTGCCTCAGGGCCGCAATTAACAAACACCGGAGATTCCGAAGCTTCAGTCGGGCGCTTGGCCAATATTTGCTCTAATAAAGCGGACACTCTTCCGTGATGACCAAGCGTGCCATCGTCCGTTGCGACCGAGACGGGACCGAATCGCTCAAAATCACAGAGACCGAAAATCTCGGAGCCTGATCTCGCTCCCAGGACGAACGACAACTTGCAACCATTTCCCACTTTGTATGCAATTTCAAGCAAGGATGCAATTCCTGTGCCTCCCCCAACGAGAACATACTCACGGCAGTCTTGGACTCCCAGGAAGGGTGTGCCATAGGGCCCACGGAGCCAGATCTCATCTCCGAGGGGAACCGCCGCAAGATATTCAGTGAACGGGCCTACAGTCTTGATGACAATAGTGCGTTTGTCCGACGAATACACTGCAAACGGCTTTTCGCCGATCCCCGGAATGCACAAGAAGTAGTAGCGTCCTGACAGCTGACCAGGCATGGGATCGTCGGGCAGACGATCTAGTGTCAACTCGAAGAGATTTTGCGAATAGTAGCGCCGGTTCAGTACACGGCAGCGGTGATAAGACATAGGGACCGCTGAATCCGCAGAATCGCTACCAAGAGTGATGGGATCTGAGCTATCAAGCTGTGTCCGCAATTGCGAGAAAAAAGTGCAACACGCCTTGGTATCCAGACCTGTCAGCGCGCTTCCGATCCCGAACAAGTCTGCCCCGGCGTTTCTGAACTGAACCACATGTTCGGCCGTACCGATCCCACCCATACCAATAATGATCGGTTTCTGGCCGACAGCCTGCCGAATAGATTGCACGGCCAATAACGCTAGTGGGCGGATCGCATTGCCGGAAAGGCCGCCGACCCGGTTCTGAAGAATAGGGTTTTCTCCTATCTCTACCAGCGATGGGCCGATGGTGTTGGTCACAGTGATGCCGCTTGCGCCGGCTTCGATTGCGAGTTGCGCGGTTCTAGCCAGCCTCGGAAGTGTGGCCGAAAGCTTCACGATGACGGGCAGCTCGGTCTCACGTGCAACCAGGCCTGTGATCGTTGCGACTGACTCTGCATCTTGCCCTATTTCCAGCCCATAGCCGGCTGCGTGCGGACAAGACATATTCAGTTCAAACCCGTCCGCGACAGGCTTCAATATTTTCGCCGCTTCTGCGAATTCGCTTGCGTCTCGACCAAAAATCGAAACCAGAAGGAACTTGTCGGATGGGACTCGAAGCTCTGCCAGGGCATCGTGAAACGCCACAGCTCCAGGATTGGAGAGGCCTACCGCGTTGACATACGATCCTGAAGAATAACGCGCATAGATTGGCTCTCGATATCCTGGGCGAGGTACTGCGCTGATGCTCTTTGTGGTAATGACCCCGATCGAGTCTATCTCTGAAAAACACTTGTCTATTACGCTCGAATGGGTGCAACGAATTCCTGAAGGGATTACGAAACGGCCGCGAATCCGCTTGCGGCCCAAATCAACACACTTGTCAAGGCTGCTGCCGATGTCAGTCAAAAACAACCTCCTCAAACCACGAAACGTCGCTCAAATTGCGGTCTTGTGTCCGACCGCCAAAAGCAGCACTTATCGAGCAGTTCTTTTGGCGCGCTCATTGTACCTTAACTTTTCTTAGCCGAAGACTGCAATTGTGTCTGGATCACCGCACACTCGGAAGTAATCCACCTGCCTGATAAACGCCCAAACCGGAATCTAGCTGCCACAGATCACGGGTGGAAACACGATCTTCGCAGTTCTAAAGCCAATAAGTCCTGAAAACGCATCAGGTGGTCAATATCTCAATTCGGAAAGTGTGTCATGCAGAGCCCAGCAACAGTCGATGCCCGAAGAACCTGGCCAAACATGCGTACTGAGGAGTTCAGGGGCTATTCGTATTCGATCAGGGACATGGAGAGGGCAGTAAAGGGCTCCAAATCGAACTGCACATAGGGGCCCGCCACCTTGAATTTCAGCGCTTTGCGCTCTGGAGATTGGACATTTGTGAAGCGGCAGGAGGCCGCTTCTTCCTTCTTGAATTTCAGCGCTTTGCGCTCAGGAAGATGTATGACGGCCGTGACTTTCTTGTTTTCTGGTATCCGCACCCGCACTGTGGCGGAAACCAAAAGCGGGGGCAATTGCCCCTGCAATGTCAACAAGCCTGCCAACAGCCGCTTTTTCCCTTTTTGGTGGAACAGCGTCATCTCCACGGAGGGGGATGTTTCCACCTCAAACTGATAGGGCCCGGGTAGCGCACGTTTCAGTAGAGCCACCACTAAGCGAGCATTCACTGTCTCGGTGCCGTTTTCAATTGGGGCTGCGACCCAAACGGCCTTACCCTTCCCGAAGGTATTCCATACGATGCCAGGGTCCGTTCCCGGAGTGAGCGCGGGCAGATTACTATGGATCTGGCCAAAGTGGCTGCCGATCGCCTGTCCCAGTTCCGGCGGCACGAAGGGCAGGGTGGCACTTGCCAGCACTTCGGCGCCGTGCAGGGCTGTGGCTTTGATCATTGCTCCTATGAAGCCCAGCGCTTCCTGCGGCTGCAGGATCTTCCGCACCGCGTCGTCCTTGGGAGATAGGTAGGTCTGCTTTGTGCCCATGGTTCCCGAATACCGCAGACCCAAAACGTCTTCCAGCAAGAAGTGCGGCCCATCCTTGTCGAACCGACTGAGTGACGTCGGCCCGCTGGCATACAGCACTCCGCCCGAGCCCACAAATTGCCGGAACCTTTCTGCCTGACCCGCAGTCATTTCAAACACAGTGGGGAGTGCCACGGCCCGGTAATTCGTCTACGTGTCGAGGTTGGCGTTGGTGACGACGCCAAAAGGGAAATGGGCCTCCCGGAGGATGCGGGCGAAGCCCACCACTGCGTCACGGTGCGGACAGTCATCCAGCGCATGTAGTTGGCCGACCCGTACTTTCTGTTCGGCGGGGTTATAAGCAGATTCCTTATCGAAGTAAATGGCGGCGTCCGCCAGAAGATCGCCGCCGTAGTAAGGCTCTTAGGAAGCCAGCTCCGCGTTCAACTCAGCCAGGGATTTGTATACACTGTGGTTGAGCGTGCCATCCAGGTTAAAGGTGTCGCATATCAGGAAGGCCGCCGAATGCAGGGGCGCCACAAAGGATTCGGTCCTGACTTCTTCGAACGGATTGATGGTCACTGTGTCCCAATACCCGCGGGCGAGCGAGGTCTGGAATTCCAGGGGTCGATTCGTTCTTAGATCCAGAAGGGCCATACGTGGAGCATCCGCAGGGAAATTTGGGGCCAGGCTTGAAAGGCGCTAAGTTAAGAGCTATGCAAGTCTGACCCCAAATTGTCGAACCTCAACGTGCTGGGGGCGTGCTGCACCCCGGAGGTTTAATAACGAGGAAAAGAGAGAGAAAAGAGTTGCCTTGATTGGGGAATAGACTACAATCCACTTGTTGGATGCCAGAAGCATGCAGGCAACTCAATGAGTCAAAGGAGAGGGAATGAACAAAGCGGATTTGATCGAGAAGATCGCAAAAGATGCGGGAGTAAGCAAGGTTCAAGCCGACATGGCAATTAACAGCGTGTTGGACGGAATTCTCGCCACCCTGAAGAAAGGCGGGAATGTGACGCTGGTTGGTTTCGGAACATTCTCGGTAGGAAACCGGAAGGCCAGAATCGGGCGTAATCCTCAGACAGGAGCTGCCATCAAAATCGCAGCAAGGAAAGTACCCAAGTTCTCTGCCGGGATGAAGCTAAAGAAGGCGGTCAACAAGAAATAAGAAAAGCTGTTCGATGAGCCGATTCTCTCTTGTGCGTTGAATCAAAGGCCAGGATCCTTACGGATTGTGGCCTTCTTACCTTCCTGAATCACATTTTCTTTTGGTGTTTCCAAGAGAGTGTCATTCTCGTCCACCCATAGAAAGCCCAGCAACAATAACCCATGACGAAAGTCCGTCCCTCTAGGGATTTGTCAGTTGAATGCCTCCAGGTATCTCTGAGCAGGAAATCGCAAACGAGCCTGGAGGCAGGAACGAATCGTGCCGGACGATTATCTTTACTGAGCTGGGTCAGGCCAATTGTCGGTGCGGAAAGGCGAAGCGGGTAAGCCTGCCCGGTTATACAAGTTGCACTCTGGGTTCATTGCCCATGCATAGCGTACCGCCAACGGATGCCCCACTTTCTCACTTCTTACCAACACGGAATTACTCTCGATTATCGCGTCACCCGAGAAGAACCGATGATCTTCACCGGCGATCTGAAAGCCGGTAAGGGCCGGGGCATCCCCGCCCCTGGCGACAAGCCCTCCGTAAACATGCTTAAAGCGCAAACGAATTTTCTCACCCTCGACCGTCATTGATTCGTAGATAGGGCCTGAATAGATCACGTCCCGACCGTAAGCGACGGCTTGAGCGGCAAGGGAGAGACGATGGCCAACTTCCTGCTTATTTTTCGGATGAATGTCGCTGCCGTCGCCGATGTCGATGGCCACGGCCATTCCCGTTTTCGGTAGAGACAGCGTCATCAGTTGAGCCTCACGCAGCTCAGGCCAATTGGATCCTGGGCTGTAGATTCCCCAATTGGCGAGTTGAACAAAAAGAAAGGGGAAGTCACCCTGCCCCCAGGCCTGGCGCCAATCCTGGATCATTGCGGGAAACAGTTTACGATATTGGGCCGGCCGATCAGCATTGGATTCACCCTGGTACCAGATAGCACCCCGAATCGCATATGAAGTGAGCGGCATGATCATGGCATTGAAGAGTCCGGCCGGGCGCCATGGATTCCGGCGCGGATCATCCGGAACAGGTGGAGGCGGGGGCACTGGCACTCCAGCGGCCTCGGCCTTGTCCGAGTCTAGCCGCCACTGCGCCTCTTTCTGTTCAAAATCCTGAATGATTTTGGGGTATGGGGAAAGCAACTTTGCTCCGGCATCCAGGACAGAGTTTAGATCGGCTTCCGACTGGAGCGTGCCTCGACTAGTCCATGCCTCGGCCGGAGTTCCCCCCCATGAGGTGTGAATCATCCCGATCGGGACATTCAATATCTTGTGTAATTCTCGAGCGAAGAAATACCCTACCGCAGAGAACTCGCTGACCGACTGAGGACGAGCAGTAACCCAATAACCTTTGACGTCACGCTGCGGCTTGCCGGCTACTGCCTTTTGTACAGTAAAAAGGCGCAGCCTGGGGTAATCGGCGCGTGAGATTTCGTCCTGGTAATTGAGTACGTTGCCACTCCACCCCTCTGAGTTAGTCCCCACGGGCATTTCCATGTTGGATTGCCCGGAGCAGACCCAGACCTCTCCGACCAGCACGTCGTGAAGCACAATGGTGTTCCTGCCTGCAATGGTCAAAGTGAATGGTCCGCCGGCGTCCAGTGGCCCCAGCTTTGCTCTCCACTGGCCTTCGCTGTCGGCGACAGCACTGACTCGTTGATCCTTGAAAGAGACGGAGACCTGTTCGCCTCGGTCCGCCGTTCCCCAGATGTTTACTTTCGTGCCTTGCTGTAGTACGAGACCATCTGACAGTAGGCTGGGCATTTTGAC
>DATKMG010000495.1:0-6891 GCA_035541995.1 Terriglobia bacterium | reverse complement strand
TTGGCTACATGAGCTGAGAATTCACCACCACGAGATACACAAAACCTTCCTGCACGAGAGTTACAAGGCCACAGGAATCGATTACAAGGTCGTTCTAGATAAAATCGGGGATCGGGTTAAGGCTGGCGATCTTCAAGTTGGGCTACGAGCACTTCTCTACGAAGGCTGTTGCTCGAAGGTCATGGACTCCATCACGAGCGGGGCGTTTCTCGTTGCTTTTGCACTCCTACTTGGCGCTTCGAACACAGTAGTGGGGCTGCTGGCAGCCCTGTCACCGTTGACGCAGTTTCTCCAGATCCCGGCAATCTATCTTGTCGAGCGGACAGCGTCGCGAAAAGCGCTCGTCGTGCTCAGCACCTTCTTGAGCAGGATTTCATGGTTGGCGGTCGCAGTGATCCCATGGCTTGTGGCGCCCGAGCAAAGGATCCCTGCATTAATTATATGTCTTTTCTTTTACTTCAGCCTTGGGACCATTTCCTCCTGTGGTTTCAATCCTTGGTTACGTGACTTTGTCCCGGAAGAGATTATGGGGAGTTTCTTCGGCAAGCGCATGGCCATAAGCACTGCGGCAGGCGCGGCGATGGCTTTGCTGGCCGGTGTAGGCCTCGAGGTGGGAAAGTGGTATGTGCCCAGTCAATTGGTTCCTTACAGTTTATTATTCCTGACAGGTGGGATTTTCGGTCTCGCGGCAGTGTACTTCCTGTCGCAGGTTCCCGAGGCCAGAGTTGCGAAACATAGACCACAAGACATGTCTGAGGCATTGGGCCAGCCGTTTCGTGACCTCAACTTCCGTCGAATTCTCATATTCCTGGGCATATTATTCTTTGCGATCAACTTGTCCGGTCCATTCTACGCGGTGTACATGCTCAAGCAACTCAACTTGTCGATGGCATTATTGATCGGTCTCGGTGTTTTCAGCCAGTTGATGGGCGTGATGTCCTTCCGCATCTGGGGAAGCACCGCGGACAATTTCAGCAACAAGTCGGTGCTCATTGTGTCCGGCTACATGTATATTATCGGTGTTCTGCTTTGGCCGGTTCTGCTGCTCTCGGAAAGCAACTTTTTTGTGATCCCGTTACTCGTGGTAGTTCATGCGCTAACCGGAATCTCCGCCGCCGGCGTCAATCTCTGCACAGCGAACCTTGCCCTCAAGGCGGCTCCGCGTGGCAAGGCGACAGCCTTCTTGGCGACGAACACAATCGTGGATGGCGCTGCCGCTGCCGTTTCGCCGATTATTGGAGGAATCATTGCCAACAAGTTGACTGGACCAGAATTATTGATCATGCGGAACTGGTTATCGACGGAAATAGGCTCTTTCCTGGCTTTCCCAATCTCCAGCCTGTTGGGGCTCCACTCCCTTTTTTTCCTAACGGCGATTATCGGGTTGTACGCGATACACCGCTTACGCGCGGTGCATGAGAAGGGTGAAGTGGAAGGGCATGTTATAGTCGCACATCTCTGGACCGAAGCTAGAAAGGCTGCCCGGCACATATTCAGCGCCGCCAGACTCAGGCGCCTGTAATAGATTCGCTGCCACTGACACGAAGAAGAGACTTGGATCCCGAGCACAAACTGGATGGCAATGATTACTGTAGATTATGAATACACCGGTATCGGCGTCGCCTGCGCCAGGAAGCACGGTCGTTCAGCCTTCGTGACATGCGGCCCGAGTGCCACGTGGCTTTCAAGCCTCTCTTCTCAGCCTGTCCAGCGACCTCTCGGATCAAATGGCGTTTGTCTAAAAGTCCCGTCCGACTGGCGCCGGTTTCTATGCGACTTCGGTTGAGGAATGACTGACCGGATTTTCCTCTTGACGTCGGCTGAGCATTATCTAATTTGAGATGGTTAAAGTCGCAAAAGGGGGACCGCAATGACAAGTTCGTCACCTATCGTAATGATTTCCAGCTACCCTCCAAGGCTATGTGGAATAGGCACCTTTACTGAAGAAGCAAGAGAATTCATCCAGAAGGCAAATCCTGACCGCGAGGTTCTTGTAATAAGTCATACCGACGGCAGGGGAGAAGGTGTCTTTCCCATTATCGACATGTCCAGACACGACTGGTGGAAGCCGGTTGCTGAAAAGATCAAAGAGCTGAATCCCTATGCCGTACACTTAGAGCATGAGTATGGACTCTATGAATACGTTGACCCTAGAGGAAGGGGTGATGGGAATGAGGGGTTTATAAGTTTGCTCGACGCAATTGACGATTATGCCACCGTCGTGGAACCGCATACGATTCATGGCCGGCTCACTGATTTTGAAGCAAATTTCGCCTACCAGGTATGTCAGCGCGCAAGTGTGGTGCTGTTCAAGTGCCATTACCAGAAATGGAGACTTGACTGGAACTTTGTGGGAAGGGGATGGAATACACCTCGGAACATCATGGTAGTCCCCCACGGCTCCAGGCCGGACCGTCGCTGGGGAACTGATGCGATACCCAGCTTGCGACGCGAGATCGGCCTGGATGAGTCTCCTTACATTGGTCAGCACATAGTCGGCTTAGTAGGCTGGATACAATCCAACAAGCGCTGGGACATCCTGACCTCCATGTGGGAAGACATCCACAGTGAGATTTGCGCTCGGTCCGGGCAGGAATGGGACCTCCTGGCAGCGGGGACCATGCGAGATCCGCATGATCTGAAGGAGTACGAGTCATACCGTAAACAGGTTGAACTTCTTGAGGGCAAAGGTCTGGCTCATTACTTCGAGTTCATCCCCCGAGGTGACATTTATTATAAGGTGATGGCCATTTGCGACTTCATTGTATTGCCCTCGGTGGATGAGACCCAATCTGGTACGCTGGCTCGCATTATTGCGCTCAACAAACCTTTCATAACCACGGCTCCGATGGAGGGCTTGACCGCCCAGACTCTCGAGAGCAAAGGGGGGTTCCTTTTCACGACCAAGGCCATGCTGCGCGAGAAGGTAATCGAATTGGCGTGCGATGAAGGGCTTCGAATGCAACTAGGAGAGAATCTGAAGAAGTACCTGGAAGAAGTGGTGTCTTGGGAAGTAGTGGCCGGGCAATACAAACAAGCTTATGAACTGGCCAGAGAATCTCGCTCTACAGGGAAACCCGTGGAACTCCCTTTGGAGTTTTGATGGATAATTAAGAGTCAAAAGTGAGCGGAAATTATACGGCAATTACAGGCTGGTCTACCGCCAGTTTGTGTACCACTAGTTAAGCTGGACGTGTAGACCCTCTTGCGGCCGCGAGAGGCGCCGACAGTTTTGGCCCAAGTCCCACCCTATTGTAATCTATAATCTGGACCAGATCTTGAGAGTGTTTCCATCAAGTTGTAAATGAAAAAGGGACGGAAAACGGATTATCCGCTACGGTTACGGAGACGGGGATTCCAGCCCAAATTGGAAAGATTGAACACACTGAACGTTAAGCGAGCGACTTTATCGATTATATTGAGGCTGTTTCTTCCTATCCTGCGGCAGATTGAGGTGCTGACACATGAACACGTCGGCAAGACCCTTCAGGAAGTCTCCTAAATCCGGTTTCGGCACGCCATGCAGACCATGGTACCGCAGCGATTCGTAAATCCAGCCGCCTTTTCGCCGGAATGCTTGGCCCGACGGATCGCTAATTGCCATCTCCGTGCCCGGGGCCGTCGAGCGAAAGAATCGCCGCAGGACCACAGACAGTTCAACGAGGTTTCTATCTTGGAAACCAATAATTGAAAACACCCAATCTGGATTATCATCCGATACGGTAACGTAGCCGGAATCTTCCAAGTGTCTTGCCAGGCAGCTCCTTATGTCCTCGCCAACGGCATCATCGCCCGCGATTTCGATCATGACGGTGACGCGTCCAGTGCATGCTCTGCTTGAAGATCCGCATTTTCGACAATTGTCGAGTTCGATTATCGTCGCTGTTTCCTCTGCGCTCAATTCTCGTTCAGCCTTCACGATCAATGCCTTCTGCAGGCTTCTGATTGCAGCGAAGTGTCCTGGCCGTCTGTCCGAAAAACCCTCTCCTTTTTCTTTGCCCAGGTTGACTACGGCCGTACCCACAGGGAAGAAAGGTTGTCGTGACAAAGCCGCAATCCATGTTCGCCACAAAATCCCGCTTCAATCTTCATAAGCTGAGGGACATTCCTCCAAGAGTAACTAAATGACTCAGCAGGAGACCCTGTCCTCCTGCTGAGTTTCGGTTAAGGTAACATGCTTCCGCGTCTTATGTCAACTTAGACATAAATCCGCCGATGGCCTGCCCCCAGATTGTGTACCACTTATTAGGTTAGAGCTATGGTCCAGACTTATGCGGCTAAACTTAGCATCTCTCGGGTCACCAACGGCTTGCAGTCCCATTACACTTCTTCACACAAACGGTGATTGACGTCACTGACAACGTTCCAGGAGACCCTTTTTCTCTTCAAGGAGAAAAACGTAGTATACCTCTAACTTGGCAAGTGGTACATAAACTCGAGACGGGTCCGGATGGTCAACATGGTCTTGCTTACGGTACACTTGCAGGCCTTTGCCTGTAAGACAGAAGATGGAAGCCTTACCCGAAAATGGGGATAATGTATCATGCTTTCTTTCTCCGGTAGCGCAGGAGCTTCATTATGTCACGGAAACAAGTAGATATACCGAATGATTCAGTGAACATGTTACCAAGTAACCAATCCACACCGCTGCATCAAGAAAGCGGATGAAAAGAGGGATGAGTCCCTACACCACCGGCAGTTGGCCGGCGCATACTGACATTCCCGGATGACACGCAGGTCGGCCTTAACGGCCTGGACGATGTCATGGCCGAACTCTACGCTGAAGACATGAAGCCTACCGATGAGACCGCGGAAGAGATCATGAAACGGCTGGAAGAAAGAAAGAACTACATACCAGGATCTGAACGTGTACGAAGAGAATACGCCTATGCGCTGCTGGGGGCATACAGAAAATATATCAAGGATCGATCGGGCAGTGGCCGGTGAGTGGGGTGCGAAGCGGTGGAAAGATAAAGAATAGAATAGATCGGGAGAGGGCCTGCAATAGGGCCAACCCTTCACTTCAGCCCGCCGTTGCGTAGCGGCAAGGGTCGGAAACCCGGGATTCGCTTCCCACCCATTCTTAGGCCGTCACCCGGCCGGCACGTTCAGCAAGTGTCGGGGATCCAAGATTCACACTGATCCGGAGCGCCTTCAGGCCCTGAACTCCCTGCAGATCGTCCAATTCGAGCCATTCAAGGTCGTCGCTCAGGAGGCCTTGACGTTGCATGAATTTGATGTGCTGATGCATCTCTTCGGCCTCATCGGGCCTGGAATAAACGACGGCAATCCGATCCGGCTGAGTGAGTCGCTCATTCGTGCCCTTGATCATGGCCTTGTCGACACGCGAACGGACAATTTCATGGGCAATATCGTATGCTCCATCAACATCAAATCGCTTCTCGTCAAAGCGAAACCTGATTGAAAGCGGTGAGTCGTTAACCAGGATCAGATGGGTGGCTTCCAAAGGTACTTTCAAGTTCTTATTAAAGGTATTGCAATGCCACGCCATCCCGCAGGCCACCATGAGCTGCCAGAGCCTGAGGTTCGTCACATGCAATCGGCTGAACTCGACATTTTCCACCATGGAAGCGCCCACATAGATGAGGTACTCAACTCCATCAGTCTGATGCTTGTTGAAGTAGTGAGGAAACATGGCTTGTGCTTCCGCCTCCTCTCGGTCTAGATACAATGAAACGTTGCGATTGAAGTCAGCCATGCTCTGCTCAAAGTCTCGACGGTCCCGATATACTGTGCCCATAGCCGGATCAATAGCCTCGCTGTAATGCTGCATAGCGTCAGTGACTGCCGGTCCGAACCCGCGAAGCAGCGGGAAGACCTGCTCGAATTCATTTCGCAGAAAGTTTATCAGTGCCGTTTCGTCACCTCTGGCCAACCCGCCTTCGATCAATTCCCGATAGGAATCTATTCTATGGCTCAACTCGCTGAAGATGGGCAGCGATCGCACCGCTTCGGCTTCACGGAGCACATTGATCGCCAAATGGAGATGCTCCATCAAATCAGCTTGGATGGCTCGATTCCGGGCCTCTGACGATCCCCTGATGTCCGATGCGGCAAACAGAGGGTATACATCTCTGAAAACAATGGGCTCCATGTCAGAGGATTCTCCCTTGGAAGTCCTGTCCAGATGGCTGAGCGCGGCCTTACGAAAACGCCATTCAACTGCCGGATGCACTGCGGTACACTTTTGCTTGATAATGGTGTCCACCTGGCTGTTCAGCTCATTAAGCCCTCTCTTCAACGCTAGCGCAAAGGAAGGTAAGACTCCGCTCGCGAGAATTTCCTGAGTTGGCCCCAAATCAGAGGGACGCGGGGAACCCACGTTCAGGACGCCAAGAAGCTCTCCCTGGTAAATAAGAGGTGCAATCAAAAGGGATCGTATCCCTTCTCGGAGTAGCTGTTCGTCCATCGGGCTTCGGTCAGGGACCTTCGACAGGTCGCTTACCCGCAGGATGCGGGAACTGTCCACAGCCTTTTGGAACAATGAACCCTTGAATTGAACGGTGGGGACGTGCAAGGAATCGCAATAAATGCAGTTGCACTCTCCGCCGCAACCGGTACTGAGCATTAGGAGTTCGTCATCCTGGACAGCTGCCAGGCCAATGCACAGGTCGGAGCGCTGGAAAATAACCTCCAGAAAATGTTGCAGCCTTAGGAACCGGTCGCCCGCGAACATGGAGCCCCCTCCCACCAGTTCCCACTGGAGATCCGAGAGCAGTTCGGATTGCGTCACATCCACCGCACGAACCACTGAGAACCCGTGGAACTCGAAATTCTCAGGATGAAGAATCTCACTGACCACCTCCGGCTCCGTAATATGTTCCACGATCGTCTTGCGTTCCTCATCAGTGAGGGGCTTGAGAGGCTCAA
>DATKMG010000494.1:0-18760 GCA_035541995.1 Terriglobia bacterium | reverse complement strand
AAATCTATAGGAGGAAATATGGCAACGACAAAAGTCGCAATTGCACCGATGAAGGTCGCGCAGGTTCCCAAGGGCGGAGCTGATTTCCAGATCGTCGAACGTGAAATCCCGAAGCCGGCAGAGGGGCAAGTACGTATCAAGGTACAGGCCTGCGGAATCTGCCACAGCGACGCCGTGACGAAAGATGGGATGTTCCCTTGGATTCAGTACCCCCGCGTCCCCGGACATGAAGTTGTGGGCACGATCGATGAGCTGGGCGCCGGGGTCTCCGAATGGACGCAGGGACAGCGCGTCGGCATTGGTTGGCATGGCGGCCACGACGGTGTATGTCTTTATTGCAGGCGCGGCGACTTTCGAAATTGCAAGAATGTGAAAATTCCGGGCATCAGCTACGACGGCGGTTATCAGCAGTACATGGTGGCTCCTGTCACGGCGCTCGCAACCATTCCGGAGAGTCTCGATTCCATCGAAGCAGCGCCGTTGCTCTGCGCTGGAATCACGACATACAACTCGCTGCGCCACGCCGGCGCTCTCCCCGGAGATCTTGTCGCGGTGCAGGGAATCGGCGGCCTTGGACACCTCGGCATTCAGTACGCGCGCAAGTTCGGCTACAGAGTCGCGGCCATCGGACGCGGTCCCGGGAATGCGTCTCTCGCCGAGCAACTAGGAGCCCACGTCTACATTGACAGCCATGCAACCAATGCATCCCAGGAGTTGCAGAAAATGGGCGGCGCGCAGGTGATCCTGGCAACCGCTCCGAGTTCGAAAGCGATGTCTGCCCTGATCGACGGCTTGGCTCCGAACGGCAAGCTGATGGTTGTGGGCGCGTCACTCGACCCGATCGAAGTCACCCCGGTACAACTCATTTTCGGCGTCCGCGCGATTCAAGGCTGGGCGGCAGGAACGCCAGCGGATTCAGAGGATACCCTGCGTTTCTCCGAACTAACCGGCGTGCGGGCGATGATTGAAACCTATCCGCTCGAAAAGGCGGCTGAGGCTTACGCGCGCATGATGAGCGGCAATGCACAGTTCCGCGTGGTTCTGACGATGTGAACTTTGCCATAACTTTGCACTGCTCGCTTCTTATCCACGAACTGGTTCACCGTTGGGCAGGATATACGATCATCCGGGCGGCCGTTTTGTACCGGAGATCGATCCCTGTGCTGCCTGACGCAGGCACTATCAGGAAGATGTGGTCGTTGGGACATTCCGTCTGACCTGGGGCGCCAAACTAGGATGGGCTCACTACTAGTTGAAGGAGTTGTAGGATCCGGGAGAAGCGTAACAGCTCATCTGCGACCAGTCCAGTCTATCCTTTTCCAGCCACGATCGCGGTTTCCCTGCCATAGTTATGGCCTGTCATCTCCGGGACATGCATTTGCAGTTCTTGTCGCAGTCCACAATTAGTGCCAAACTATGAGACAGATTTTTCTCGGTCATCATTCTGAGTCATGGAGAAGACCACTCCGATGCCGGACTTTGAGAAGTTGGGAGTTTTTTACTTGGGGCGATCGTACGACTCCAGGGCCAAAAAGCCGAAAGATGAGTTGCTGCTTTACGATTCCAGAGACCTCACGACTCATGCCCTATGCGTGGGGATGACGGGTAGTGGGAAGACAGGGTTATGCATTGGTCTTTTGGAAGAAGCAGCCATTGATGGGATCCCCGCCATAGCCATCGATCCGAAAGGCGATCTGGCCAACCTGCTGCTTACTTTTCCAAATCTGAGTGCCCAAGATTTTGTCCCTTGGATCAACGAAGAGGAAGCCCGAAAGAAAGGGCTGACACTGGAAGATTACGCCAGTCAACAGGCTGAATTGTGGAAGAACGGACTGGCCGAGTGGGCCCAGAACGGAGAACGCATTCGTAGACTTCGTCAGTCTGCAGATTTCGTGATTTATACTCCTGGCAGCCAGGCAGGGATTCCCCTATCGATTCTGAAGTCTTTTGTGGCTCCGGAAGAATCTGTCCTTCGGGACAATGAGGTCCTGAGTGACCGGATTAGCGGGACAATCACGAGCTTGCTGGGGCTATTGGGCATCGAATCGGATCCCCTACAAAGCCGGGAGCACATTCTGCTTTCCACGCTTCTGAAGAATTCCTGGATTCAAAGAAAGGAACTGGACCTGCCCGGCCTGATCCAGCAGATTCAGACTCCGTCCATGAACCGGGTCGGTGTTCTCGACCTGGACTCCTTTTACCCTTCAAAAGAAAGGTTCAGCCTGGCCATGCGATTGAACAATTTGCTGGCAGCCCCAGGATTCGAAGCCTGGTTGGAAGGGGAACCTCTTGACATCAACTCCTTGTTCCATACCCCGGAGGGGAAGCCGAGAATATCGATCATCTCTATTTCTCACTTGAATGATGCTGAGCGCATGTTCATTGTGTCTCTGCTCTTGAACCAGGTGCTGAGCTGGGTGCGCACCCAGTCGGGAACTACCAGTCTACGAGCCTTGTTGTACATGGATGAAATCTCCGGTTATTTTCCGCCGGTTTCCAATCCACCCGCAAAAACTCCCCTCCTCTCCTTGCTTAAGCAGGCCCGTGCCTTTGGTCTCGGGGTTGTCCTGGCCACTCAAAATCCCGTGGACCTGGACTACAAGGGGCTATCCAACACAGGAACCTGGTTTATCGGGAGGCTGCAGACAGAACGGGATAAAGCCCGCGTACTGGATGGCTTGGAGGGTGCAGCTTCCAGCGGAGGGATGAAGTTCGATCGACCGCAGATGGAACAGATCCTGGCCGGCCTGGGCAATCGGATCTTTTTGATGAACAATGTCCATGAAGACCACCCGGAAATCTTTGAGTCTCGCTGGACATTGTCCTACCTGCGGGGCCCGCTAACCCGCAATCAGATCAAGATCTTGATGCAGTCCCGTAAGGCTCAAGCAGCGACAACTTTGGCTCTAGAGTCTGCTCAAAAAGACCTCCCGACACCCACATCGCCGGTGATGGCCAGTTCCGAAGACAGAAAGCCGGCTTTGAAGAAGACCGACGAATCAGGCACCAGTGGTCCGCGTCCGGTTTTGCCGCCGGAAATCCCTCAATTCTTTATTCCCTACCGCGGGGCTGCACTGGAAGGCGGTGGTCTTGTTTATGTCCCGATGCTGCTTGGTTGTGGGAAGGTTTATTTTAGCGATACCAAGACCGGCATAGAGGCCCAGGTGTCAGCCACTTGTCTCGCCGGGATCTCGAATTCGACGGTAGCGATAGATTGGCAGACCGCCAGCCCGGTTGAACTGGCTGAGTCCGACCTGGAAAAGGATCCAGCGGATCAAGCCTCGTTTGCCCAATTGCCGGCGGCAGCCTCGAAACCAAAGAGCTACGATGCCTGGAGAAAAAGCTTCATTGACTCTCTGTTTCGCAACCAGAAACTAGACCTGCTTCAGAGCCGCAGATTGAAGCAGATTTCCCAACCTCAGGAACCAGAGCGGGAATTCAGACTTCGGCTTCAACAAGCCGCCCGTGAGGAACGCGATCAACTCAAGACCTCGCTGGGGCAAAAGTATGCCCCTCGCATTGCGGCCTTGCAGGAGAAAATCCGCCAGGCATTGCAGACGAAGGAAAGGGAAGAAGAGCAGGTCAGCCAACAGAAGCTTCAAACGGCCATTTCTGTTGGAACAACTTTGCTAGGAGCTATTTTGGGGAGAAAGGCCATGGGCATGGGCACGCTCGGCAAGGCAACCACTGCTGCGCGCGGAATCGGCCGCACCATGAAGGAATCTCAGGATGTGGCACGTGCCGAAGAGACGGTGGAAGTCCTCGAGCAGCAGCTGAGGGACCTTAATGCTGAATTTGAAGCTGAGGCCCGAAGTTTGGAATCGAAGATCGATCCTCTGACGGAGACCCTGGATCGAGTCATTCTACGACCAAAAAGAACCAATGTGTCTGTCTCCTTGGTTGCGCTGAGCTGGGCACCCTTTCGGATGAATCCCGATGGCAAATTGAGCAAGGCATGGGAATGATGCAATACGAGAATGAGAACTGCCGAAGTGGCTGCGGCAAATTGCTTTGCATTTTGTCAGAAGGTGTGAAAAATCTCATGGGTAGGGACGCGCTGCCCGTTGGTGTCAACTTAAGCCATGTGCTGGTCCCTGGAGGGGAACAACTTGAGTAGCCACGGGTGTAGTGATGGGACACCAGTCCCAGAACGAAACCCGTGGTTGAAGGCAAGATGAATCTCAACCCTGAAGGGGTTGAACAGAGAAGAGTCGAAAATTCAACCCCCTCAGGGTTGATCGCAGAATTGGCATCGGAACCACGGGTTCCGCGGGTGACCGCTGTCACCCTGCTTCACCCGTGGCTATTCGTATTTAACCCCTGCAGGGTTCGCCTCGACTTGGGTTGACACCGATGCGCGCTTCTGCTCGGCCCTCCACTTTTAACTGGCAAATTGTTTTTTACTTGTCCGGGCATTTTCCGCCGAGGAGTAGAAGCATGAATCGAAAAAGAATAATCGTCATCCTGTCTGCAAGTTTGATCCTAATCATCGCTGTGCTGGCGTCTATTCCTTATTTTGTGGAAGCCAACCGGTTCAGGAGCCTGGTGATTTCAAGGCTGGAATCTGCGCTGCATCGGAAAGTCTCCGTGCATTCGGCGGAGTTGACCATATTGACGGGACTGGGCTTGCGCCTGAACCAGGTAGTAATATTTGAAGATCCTCGTTTTGGCGCGGCTCCATTCTCCAAGGTTGCTTCACTCAGGGTACAGTTGAGATTGCTTCCACTACTTCTTGGGAAATTGGAGGTCGGCTCGATTCAAATCGATGATCCTGAGATTTCTCTAGTCAAAGATAAGGCCGGAATCTGGAATTTTGAATCCTTGGGAAAGGGGACCCAAGAGGGATCCCTCGTCTCGAAGCCACAGAGCAGTCAGGGTGGGGCCGGTGCCGCCGCCCTAGTAATCTCGGGATTGTCCTTTCACAATGGTACGGTTACAGTCCGCAATTTGACAGAGGCCTCGCGAATTCAGGAGAGTCGATACGAGCGGATCGACCTGGAGTTGACTGGTATTTCCCTTAGTGATCCGGGCTCATTTTCTCTCCAGGTTCAATTGCCGAACTCGGGCAGGCACTTGGTCCGTGCTAAAGGGCAATTCGGCCCTGTGCTTTTCTCCGACCTGGGCAAGACGCCACTTGACGGCAAGGTAGTGTTTTCTGATGCTTCAATGGGTAGCCTCCTGGCTTTCCTGTCTCCCGCTGATATTGGCGCAGTCGAGTGGTTAGGGACGGTCTCCACAGAGACAAGGTTCAAAGGAAGCCTGGCCGACACGATACGCCTGGAAGGGAGATCCGAGTTTAAGAACCTGCAGACGAAACGTCGGGATCAGGAGAGTCCGGAGATCAGCGGAGACTTGCAATACCAGCTCGATTTCAAGCCTTCCAGTGGTTCATTTGGTGCTGTAAGCGTCCGATTGAGTTTGCCCTCATCTGTAGTTGATTTGACTGGGAACCTGAACAACCGAGGGCAGGAGAGCACCCTTAATTTTCACTTTGATTCTGATAAGTGCTCAATTGAGGATCTGATGAAGGTGGCTTCGCTGTTGGGACAAGGCCCGCCCAAAGGAGTGGAAGCGAGGGGGGCTGCTCAATTCCATCTCACGGTAGGGGGTGTCACTAAAGCGCCGGACATCACCGGACAGGCAGGCTTCAACGCTTTCCAGGTTCAATATCCCGGCTTGAAGGACAGGATTACCATCTCGCCCTGGACTCTGAGTTTCGATAAGAACGGAATGTCCTCGAATGAATTTCAGATTGCCATTGGGGAGAGAACTCAACTCCGGGTTCATCCCGCGGCCGTATTCTCTCCCGTTAAGCAAATTAGTTTGTTGCTGGATAGCCAGAATCCAATACCATTGCCAGACTTAATTGCGGTCGGCTCAACTTTCGGTTTCAACCTGCCTGCGGGCTACACGATTGAGGCAGGGTCAATAGGCCTGCATGTACAAGCACAGCAACGACTAGAGGGAAACTCCGAATTGACGCTAAACGGCCAGGCTTCGGTCCTAGGAACGAAACTTCATAGCGCCTTGTTTCATGAACCACTGGCCGTCAAGCAGGCTCAATTGAAGTTTACTGGAACCTCCATCAGTTTCTCGAGCATCCTAGCCTCCTTGGGCGAGTCCAACCTTCAGGGTAATCTGCAGTTAGTCAATTTCAACTCACCTTCCGTGGTTTTCAATTTGAATGTCGATCAACTGGATTTGGCGGCATTGAACAAGACGATTGCATCAGGGCCTAAAACGCCGGACGGACATTCCGTGAGTTTGATTCCTTCCGATTCATGGTCAACTCCGGAAACACACTGGTTGACACCAAGCCTGCTACTGGCGGCTGGGATGCCGTCCCGACCCTCTCCACCTGACCTCCTGACAAAGCTGATCATCCACGATAGCCGTGTCAGTATACAAAGCGTAAAGTATGAGACGATGCTGCTGAAGCAGGCGAGTTCCAAACTACAGATGAAGAATAAGATTCTTGAACTTGCTGACTTGCAGTTCCGGATCAACCAAGGAATTCATACAGGTTCCGCCATCTTGGACTTCACGGGACCGCAACCGTCATATAGTTTTGACTCCAGGTTAAAGGACGTAGATGTCAATGAATTTCTCTCTCAGAATACCTCACTCAAGAATACGATCTATGGATTACTGACGTTGGATGCGGGTCTGAAAGGCAATGGCAGCAGTCTCGCCGACATCACAAGGAACCTGAAGGGTCAGGCAAAACTCAATATGCTCAAGGGCCGGATTACCTCGTTTAGTCTCTCCCAACAAGTGGCAGCCTTAGGCAAGCTGGTTGGGTTCGAAGCGGATCCGGCTGGGACAGTGATCGATGAGTTGGCTGGAGACTTCCAAATCTCTGATGGTCGGGCATCTACCAGCAACCTGCGCCTGCGAAGCCCCACTGGAACCCTGAAGGCCGCGGGGAGTTTCGGTTTCGACAAGACTGTGGACTTTCAAATCCTGGCAGAACTTCCAAGTGCCGCAAGCAAGAAGAACGCCAATATCAATCCTCTCCTCGACCTGGCGGCTGCTAGCTTCTTCAGAAATGAACAGGGGAACATCGTCCTGCCCTTGCGCATGACCGGAACAGTGGTGACTCCGCACTTCACGTTAGACTCTAAACTGGTTCAGGAGAACCTAAGAAAGCGCGGATTGAACCAGGTGCTGGATTCGTTCAAGTCATTGCTTAAATCCAAGCCTGGAAGTGCTCCATCCGGTCAGGATGCTGCACCTGCCAAGCCTTCCGAGCAAAAGCCAGCCTCGCTGGAGGACCTTCTGAAAGGGGCGATGGATAAACTAGAGGAAAAACAGAAATAGTCCCATCCCTGCCACATTCGAGTGCTCGCCTCTTGTGGGATGGGTGGGAAGGTGTGAGAAATTTCCCAATTCCAGAAAGACGCCGTGTGAGGGCACACGGCCTACATGAGTCCAAAGGGCTTTTACAATCGATGGAGGTCCGGTGCCCACACCGGGCGCATTATTTCACAGTTTCTCAGTTACACGGGGAATCCGGAAGGGCCGAGCGAGTGACGAGGGTCACCCTGCGAAACCGCAGAATGTCATAAACCTTGGCTCTTCAGGACACGACCCTCCACTTGCAATTGAGCTATTGCTTAGTTATCAGTTTTCTACTTTCTTTCCCGCCAAGATTGCTCTAACCTGATGGTGAACTGTTTTACACCGCTCAGCCAGATTCGATCCCCCGACTAATGACGAACGACTTGAAGTGGCTCTCAAAACTTGAGATTCCTCTTTCAGGGAGTGAATGACCCGGAATGGGCGGGAAAGAACTATGGAGAGATCCCTTGGAGATTGGGAATACTGGAATTCGAACACTGATCCAAACTCCCGGACTTCGTAAGAAGCAGTGAAGAATAGGTGTCGCTAGCCAAATAGCGGTCAGACCAGATTCCCAAAACAGCGTTATGACTTTTTGAAGACTCACGCTTCGTTCCGACAAAGATTGAACGAACCACGAAACGCCTGATTCGAGATGGGCCAGGAATGCCCCCCTCTCCCGGCCTCTCCCCCCGAATCGCCCAAAGGCGAGTATAATTCGGGGGGAGAGGAGATAATATGGCTTGAAATTCTGACCCAGGGCGGCGCGAGGACCTCCTGCTCCTCGCTTTCCCTGGGCTAAAATTCCGTCGCCCATACCGGGCTCTGGAAGGATCCAGCGGCATCCTGCCGCTGGGCTTCTCGAAAAATGTCCAAACTCCACGTCCCGAAGGGACAACAGTTAAGGGACGTACTGATATACTCAAAATAAGGTGGCAAAGGAGATTCTATGAACTGGAAGAAATTGCTCAAGGCCGAGGTTGAGTCTTCGTACTCGGTCACAGAGAAACTACTCGCCTTGGTGGACGATAGGTCCCTGGAGTGGAAGCCTTCTACGGGAAGCAATTGGATGACGACCGGTCAGCTCCTCAAACATATTGCGGATGGCTGCGGAGCGGCATTCCGAGGCGTCATCACCGGTGATTGGGGACTACCTGAAGACATGGATTTAAGCAAGCTATCACCGGAAGAGATGTTGCCGCCCGCCGAAAGAATGGCGGCGGTTGCGAACACAGCCGAGGCGAAACGATTACTGCGTGAGGACAAGGAGCTTGCACTCAAAATGCTGGCCGAGTGCGGCAAGGAAGACCTTGCTCATAAGCCGGCGCCTGTCTTTTGGGACTCAAGCGAGATGGTCTTGGGGCACCGGTTGCTCCAGATGATAGATCACTTCAAGCAACATAAAGGCCAGCTCTTCTACTATTTGAAACTACAGGGGAAACCGGTCAAGACTGGCGATCTCTGGGGGTAAGAAGATCCCGTTCCAGAGCTACGTTAGCCTTGGAGTGGTAAATAGCATAAACGCTAGAGAGTGACGCTTGAACGCTTCTTGTCAACCCCTATGGAGAATCCCTTATCCTAATATGAAATACCTCACACTAACCTTTCTGTTTCTGTTGACTCTCGGCAGTCTTTATCAGGCAGGACCGGCTTCTTCACGGAATTCAGGGATGGGTCTCTTCGAAGAGCATAGTGATGTCGGTATAGTCGGAAAACCTGGCTCGGTCGAATACGACGCCGTCAAGAAGACTTACCTGGTTGCCGGCGGCGGAGAGAATATGTGGTTTGCCACAGATGCTCTTCATTATGTCTGGAAGAAAACGTCGGGGGATGTCTCGCTCGCAGCAGATATCCACTGGATCGGCACGGGCGGTAACGCCCACCGCAAGGCCTGCCTGATCATCCGTCAGACCCTCGATCCGGATTCGCCTTATGTCGATGCAGTTGTCCATGGAGACGGCCTCACCTCGATTCAATGCCGGGAGGCGCAAGGCGATACCACAAATGAAGTTCAATCCAACGTATCGGCGCCGCGAAGAATCAAAATCGAGAAACAGGGCGACTATGTCTTCATGTCTATTGCCCGGGAAGGCGAACCCCTTCACATGGCGGGTGGTTCATTTAAGCTCAAGTTGAGCGAACCCTTCTACATCGGACTCGGTGTTTGTGCCCACGACAACAACGTGCTTGAGAAGGCTGTTTTTTCACGTGTTGAAATGACAAGTGGCCGATCCAAAGCACCGGGAAATCCCGTGCTGGAAAGTACCCTGGAAAAGGTTCCGATTGCCGGGGATCGGCGCGTGGTTTACCATACCCGCGATCATATTGAGGCGCCTAATTGGTCGCGCGATGGGAAATACCTTTTATTTAATCGCGATGGTCGCATTTACAAGCTACCGGTCGCTGGTGGTGAACCTCAGCCACTCGATACTGGATTTGCTGTCCAGTGCAACAACGACCATGGCTTTTCGCCAGATGGGACCCAACTGGCTATCAGTGATCAATCCCGGGGAGACAATTCACTCATCTATATCCTGCCGGCTGCTGGTGGCACGCCGCGCCGGGTCACTGACCTCGGCCCCTCTTACTGGCACGGTTGGTCGCCCGACGGCAAGACTCTGGCTTTCTGCGGGGAACGGAATGGTGAGTTTGATATCTACACCATCCCGGTGGGCGGAGGCGAAGAAAAGCGGCTGACGACGGCACCGGGCCTGGATGACGGTCCAGACTATTCGCCCGACGGCCAAAACATCTACTTCAACTCGGAACGGACAGGGACGATGCAGATCTGGCGAATGAAAACCGACGGCAGCCTTCAACAGCAGGTCACGTCAGACCAATATAACAACTGGTTTGCTCATCCGTCGCCCGACGGCAAATGGATTGTCTTTCTTTCTTACGAGCCAGACGTGAAGGGGCACCCGGAGAACAAGGATGTGATGCTCCGCCTCATGCCGGCAGGGGGAGGCGAGATCCGGGTATTAGCCAAGCTCTTCGGCGGCCAAGGCACGATTAACGTACCCTCTTGGTCGCCCGACAGTAGCACAATTGCTTTTGTGAGCTACCAATTGATTCATCCCTGACTGTTGGGCCTCATGAAAGTGCCCCATGATCTTTTCAAGCTCACGACCGCGGATGAAAATACTGGAGGGCCCCGCTTCGTCGGGGCCGCGGTCGCGACGGAGGGCGACCCTCCACCCAAGAACCGTGTTTTCATGAAAGGTGGAGGTGGGCCAGCTCAGTGAGCAAGCGTTAAAGAAATCGCAGAAGGTAGCCACAACGAATTCGTTTCTTGAAAAGGAACAAGACCATGAAGAACAGGTACAACTGCCATCATAGCCGTCGCTCATTTCTCAAACAGGCTTTAAGTGGAGCCGCAGGATTAATGGCCGCGCCTCACCTTATCGCATCGACGGCATTGGGAGGAAAAGATCGGGCGCCCGCAAGCGACCGTATTGTCATGGGAGCCATCGGCGTGGGCGGACGGGGAAGCTATGTGATGGAAGCTTTCATGTGGAATCCCGACGTGCAAATGGTGGCCGTTTGCGATGTTCAGGGGGATCGGAGGTCAGCAGGCAAAGCCCAGGTCGACAAAAAGTATGGCAACAGTGACTGCAAAGCCTATATCGATCTGCGCGAACTGCTAGCCCGTCCAGACATCGACGCAGTAATGATCGCGACCGGTGATAACTGGCATTCCATGGCCTCTATCCTGGCAGCCCGGGCCGGGAAAGATATCTATTGTGAAAAGCCTTTGAGTGTCGCCATTGCAGAAAGCCGGACCGTGGCGGAAACCGTGCGGCGATTCTCAAGGATTTTCCAATGTGGAACACAGCGCCGCAATATTGGGAACTTCGTGTTTGCCGTGAACCTGGCTCGGTCCGGTAAACTGGGCAAGCTTCGCGAGCTTCAGGCGGAAAAGGCCAGCGGCCTCGCCAACGTCGTCCAATTCACGGTTCTCCCAGGGGAACCCCAGCCAGCTCGGGAAGCCATGGATTGGGATATGTGGCTGGGACCGGCTCCTTGGCGTCCTTATAACTCGAGGTATTACACACGGGGGTTTTGGAGCGATCATGGCGATTTCTCCGGTGCTGCCATTAACGAATGGGGCAGCCATACTGTGGATTTGTGCCAGTGGGCCAACGATGCGGACAAAACGGGTCCGATTGAATACGAGATCATGAACGAGAATTACGATGTGGCGGCTCGCTAC
The DNA here is from genome assembly GCA_035541995.1 of Terriglobia bacterium. Classification (GTDB taxonomy): domain Bacteria; phylum Acidobacteriota; class Terriglobia; order Versatilivoradales; family Versatilivoraceae; genus DATKMG01. The sequence goes on along the minus strand of DATKMG010000494.1, from coordinate 7,206 downwards.
GCGAATGGCGCCAGATTGATCATCCGAACGGGATTGCGCTTTGGGTCCTGTCCGGTGCGATTTGAAGGGGAGGAAGGATGGGTGGAAACAGGTGATTCCGGTCAAATCGAAACTCACCCGGCTTCATTATTACAAGAGAGGAAGTTTCTCGGTGGTTATCCAGCCGACAACCACGTCCGGGAATTCCTGGATTGTGTCAAATCACGGCGGCAGCCCATATCCACGGCTGATGTGGCCCACCATTCGATCACGGCGTGTCATGTCGCCAATATTTGCGCACGTTTGGGGAGACCCGTGAAATGGGACCCGATGAAGGAGGAATTCGTCGGGGATGAAGAGGCCAACCGTTTACGTTCGCGCCCGTTTCGTCAGCCCTGGCGACTGTAAATGCATCTAAACAACGCGGGACGGGACCAGGGCGTCCCGACTCCAGGGTGTTGGAGGCGCCGTGCCCTCACGGCGCTGTCGGGATGAGGGCATCCCGCCTCCATTTCTTTTCGGAGCCATGGGAACCCTGTAAATCATCCAAAGTGAAAAGAGGTATTCATGAGGCATCATAGTACCGGGTGCACGAGGGCCACGGGAGTTGCATGCGCTTTCGCGATGTTCTTGGCAGGATTTCTTTGTTCGGCAGATGAGAAAGATCGCATGAATCGGGAAGCCCGATTAATCGAGATCCTCAGGAGCAGCGCCTCGGTTCAAGAGAAAGACCAGGCCTGCCGGGAGTTGCAGGTCATTGGTTCCCCGGCCAGCATTCCGGCGTTGGCGGCGTTGTTGACGGATAAAGACCTTTCTCATATGGCGCGTTATGCTCTGGAGCCAATGCCGTATCCCGAAGCCGGACACGCCTTGCGATTGGCGCTCGTACAGACCTCCTCTTCCATCAAAGTCGGCATTATCGACTCTCTGGGTTTCCGGCGCGAGAAAGAGGCAGTTCCCGACCTGATTAAACAGCTCAGCGATTCAGACACAGAAGTAAAGGGATCTGCGGCAGCCGCATTGGGCCGGATTGGTACACCCGAGGCGGTGCTGGCGCTCGAGAAATTTCGTAAGACGGCTCCCCCTTCCTTACAGGCAATTGCTGGTGAGGCCTCTCTAACGGCAGCGGAACAGCTGCTGAACCAGAACCGGCCGATGGAAGCAGTCAGGATTTATCAACAGATGCAGGCTGCGAAATGGCCGGCTCATGTGCGTCAGGGTGCATTCACAGGCCTCCTGAAGGCCTTGCCGAATGAAGCGGTGGCCCGAAGCACTCGTGCCATCGAGGGAGACGATCTGGTTTTGAAGTCTGTTGCCATCGCCAGCATTCCCACTTTGAAGGACCCCAGCGCTCCCGGACACTTTTCCTCCATGCTCCCAAGAGTCTCCTCGGATACACAGGTGATGATGATCGGGGCTCTGGCTGAATGCCAATCCAAAGCAACGCTGCCGGCAATACGGAGCGCTTTAGCAAGTCCGAACCAGGAAGTGAAGCTGGCTGCTGTGAAGGCTCTTGGTAAAGCCGGAGATGCCTCTTGTGTAAAAGCTCTCAGCGCGTTTCTATCCAGCGCGAGTCCAGAAGGCCTGAAGAAAGAGGCGACCGGCAGCCTGGAACGTCTCCAGGGGGACGGCGTCAACGCTGAACTCATTGCATGTCTGAAAACAGCTACGCCTGATCTGCGGACCACTTTGATCGGAATTCTGGTTTCACGAAGGGCAACGGAAGCATTGACTGACTTGTTTCATGAAGCTTCAAGTGAAGATCCAATGGTTCGGGAGGCCGCCTTCAAGGCTTTGGGGAGTCTGGGAGGTGCTGACGATCTTCCTGCAGTCCTCAAACTCTTGACAGAGATGAAAGGTGAAGAGGGGAGAACGGAACTCGAATTCGCTGCTGTGAGACTAGCTCGAAAAATACCGGCTGAAGACGCGCAGTCGGATGCCGTACTTGACCGGTTACAAGCCGCTACGGAGACCCCAGTTACATGTTCGCTACTTCGAGTGCTCGGCGGCATTGCCAATTGGAAAGCGCTTGAGGCCATGCGAGCTGCCTTGGGGGCCAAAGTTCCTGAGGTGAAAGAGACCGCCATAAAGGCACTGATCAATTGGCCGGACTCCAGGGCAATCGATTTGTTGCTCGAGCAATGGCGCACAGCAACTGACCCAACACAAAAGACTTCGATGCTGCGGGCTTGCGTAAGACTGCTGCGCCGTGGCGATAGCCTTCCATCTCAGACCATCGTGCGATACAAGGAACTGCTCAATGGCTCTCAAGGCCAAGGAGACAAAGTGCTTGTACTGTCCGGCCTGGCTGAGGTGGGGGAGCCAGCTGCCATCGGCCTTGTGGAACCGAGTTTACAGGATCCGCAGGTCAAAGCAGAAGCCGAGCTATCCATAATCCAGATCGCTCGCAGGCTGGTAGGCTCAGCCCCCAAGGCGGCTCAGGCAGCGGCCGCCAAACTATGGACGGGGTCACAAAATGAGGAAATCCGGCAACAGGCTGCAGAAATGGTCCGCGAGATCGAGCAGAGCGAGGATTACCTCATGGCCTGGCAGGTTGCGGGCCCCTATTCCAGAATGGGAGGAGAAGGATTGCGATTGTTCGATGTCGTTCTTCCCCCTGAAAAAGGCGACCAAAATATCAAATGGAGGGACTTGCCCATCAGTAGCCGTTTGGATAAACCTTGGATGCTTGATTTGGGAAATTTCTTGGGGGAAGCGCGGATGCGTGCTGCTTATGCGCGGACTTGGATTCATAGTGAGAAGGCACAAAATGCTATTCTCGAGTTGGGAGTCGACGATCCGGCCAAGGTTTGGTTGAACCGCGAACTTGTCCATCTTCATAACCTGCCACGTTCGTCAACACTCGTCGAAGACCGTATCAGCATTTCCTTGAGGGAAGGCTGGAATGTGTTGGAACTTAAGATCGTGCAGACAGACGGGCCATGGGAATTCAGTACCAGACTCCGCAAACCCAACGGCGAACCGCTTGACGGTGTAATGATCGATGCCGCCTATGGAGACAAAGTCCAGACGGAGCAAGTTTATAATGGGTTGAGTGGGGACTGGGTGCAACTTTTCAATGGTAAGGACCTTAGCGGATGGCACAAAACCGGTGATGCGGTCTTCACCGTGCAAGATGGCAACCTGGTTGGTACACAAACAACAGGGAAGGGCGGCGATCTTTTCACGGACAACGAGTGGGACAATTTCGAGCTTCATGTAATTTATCAGATTGTCTGGCCCGCCAACAGCGGCTTCTGGTTTCGCTCCGATGGGGTCAAAGGCTATCAATTCGACGTCCTGAAATGGAAGAACCCGATTGCATACAGCGGCGCCTTGTATATGCCGGGCAAAATGTTCCTGACCGTAAACTTAAACGAGGCACTCGAGAACAGAGACGGTTGGAACGAGGCCCGCGTCCGCGCGCAAAAAGACGTACTGAAATTGTGGCTCAACGGTATCAAAGTGGGCGAATGCCAGGAATCGACCTTCCGTAAGGGGGCTGTCGGCATACAGGTTCATCCTGGAGATGAATTTAAGGGCATGAAGGTTATCATCAAGACAGTGGAGATTCGCAAGTTGGGAACATGATCCACCCAAGTGAGGGCGTGGGAACCGATTAAGGGGAGTCAAAGGTCACTCCCAGAAGAAGTCGTGAGGTGGGGCTGGCTCCCTGCGCAGGCTTTGCAAAGGTGGGCAGGAGCACAGCTTTCACCCTCTTTGAACGACCCAATACGAGGAGGAGGAGCAAATGAACGCAAAATCGATTGCTGAACGAGCTATGGATCAAGGGAGGGGCATCCTCCGACTGACACCGACTTGGGTACCTCGTGTCTTCTGCGTTCCCGGACGGCGGATCAAACTCCATCCGGACGATTACTACGCTCTGGGCGCCAATCGGGGCGGAATTGACGAGCGGTGGTTCTCCTCAACAACCCCGGCTGACAATGGGCCGTTGACTAGTAAAAACGAGGGTTTGAGTCATATTGTATTCGAAGATGGGGGCAAGGTTGAACTGACACTGCTGCGTGATGCCGTTGAGGAATTGAAAGGGCGGCTGATTGGTCAAAAACTCTGGGATGCATATCATGCTTGGCCAATGTATTCGAAATTCTTTGACAATAAAGGCGCGTTGCCCTTCCACATCCATCATGACGATTCTCATGCCGCACGTGTCGGCGCCCGCGGCAAGCCGGAAGCATATTACTTTCCCCCCCAGGTCAACAATTACGGGGGTGATTACCCGTACACGTTCTTTGGGCTCCAGCCCGGGGTGACAAAGGAACAGGTGCGCGATGCACTCCGGCGCTTTGGGGAAGGAGATAATCGTATCACTGACCTGTCTGTCGCCCACCCACTCACTCCAGGGACGGGTTGGAATGTTCCTCCCGGAGTCTTACACGCTCCTGGAAGCCTTTGCACCTACGAACCACAGAAGGCATCCGACGTGTTTGCGATGTACGAGTCGGTCTCTCATCATCAAGTTCTTCCTGTGGAATTGCTTTGGAAGGACACGCCTAATGAGAGGATTGGAGATTTCGATTGCCTTGTTGATTTGATCGACTGGGAACAAAATGTCGATCCGATGTTCAAAGAGAAACACTTCATGACACCGATTCCTGTTTGTGACCTGGCCCAGATGCGGGCGGAAGGATATGAAGAGCATTGGATCTGTTATTTGTCAGACGATTTCAGTGCCAAGCGGCTCACGGTCCTTCCAGGTAGAACCGTCACAATCAAGGATGGGGGGGCCTACGGGATGTACATGCTCCAAGGCCATGGTACCATGGGTGTCTGGGATATTGAAACGCCTGCGCTGATTCGATACGGGCAGTTAACTTATGATGAATTTTTTGTCTCACAGACTGCTGCGAAGGAAGGGGTGACGATCCACAATCCCAGCAAAAGTGATCCGATTGTAATCCTGAAGCACTTCGGCCCGTTGGCACACGACAATATGCCGAGAAAGCGCAGTTCGTAATAGCTGAATACCAGAGGGTTACTCTGAACAACGGGGATACGGTTCATTGTAGACCGTTTCTGCAAGACATCGAATTCGGAGGGCTGACAGGGTCGCCTTCCAGTTCCTCAAGTGGGTGACTGGCCTTCTGAGGCGGTTCTTTCCTGGCATGCAATAAACGGAGAGTGGACCGAGCATGGCAACACACCTAAACAACTTTCCAAGACTGCACAACGCAACTTGGCCCGGCGTGGTCGGTAAGGGAGAGGGCAGTGAACCCTCCATTCCTCTGCAAACCATGCTGGATCTGACAGCTGCGGCTGATGTCGATGGAGTTAAGTTTGATGGAGTGGATCTCTTCCTGTTTGAGCCGCATGTCGGCATCGATTCAACAGATGAAGAATTAAAGAGCCTGGTTGATTCTGTCAAAGCACGAAATCTCGAGATCGGTTCAGTGGTTGCCCCGGTCTGGCCAGCGACGGGAGGCGGGTCTGCCATGGGCAACGACCAGGACAGGGAGCGATTTCTGAAGCAAGTCAGAAAGGCCTGCCGGATTGCGAAGTGGTTGCGCGACCGAGGTGTACGACCGGATGGTATCGTGCGCATTGATTCGGCGGTTGATCCGGCAACATGGGCGGCTGACCCGGAAGGTAACCAGAAGCGAATTGCCGAAACGTTTAGTCAAGCCTGCGACATCGCTGCGGACGCTGGGGAACGATTGGCTGCGGAGGGTGAGATTTGCTGGGGGGGAATGCATAGCTGGAGAAGGATGGCTCAACTCCTGGAGATGGTTGGCAGGCCTGATGTGCTTGGATTTCAGGCCGACATGGCACACACCCTTTTATATCTTCTTGGGTACAATGCGCCCGAAGACGCCCTCGTTCCCGTGAATATCGACTGGAAAAGCGCTGAATTCGACCAGGCCTATCGCAGACTGTGTACGGTTCTGCGTCCCTGGACCATTGATTTGCACATCGCCCAAAACGACGCGACGGTTAAGGGGTCTGGATCTCATGACAAAACGGGCCGACACTGCTTGCCCAACGATCCAAACGGCAAACTGGATATCCCGCACAAAGCTGGTTACTGGTTGCGCAATGAAGATCAGACTTTGACAAAGCGGATTCGTCACGTCTGCTGGGATGGCTGCATGTTTTCCAATACGACCATGATGGATCCTCGAACTTGGCGTGAAATTCTGAGGACAATGATAGCTGTCCGGGATGCTCATGGATGGTGGGAGTGAGCGTCTTGGAGTTATTGAAAATGGGGGTGTGCCTGTCTGAGTGATCATTGGGGCAAGATCGAGCGGATTAAATTCGTCCTCGTTCTCGTCGTCGTACTCGAAAGTTTCTTTTCCGAGGAGGAGCACGACGACGAAGACGATTGTCAAGAGAGAGGCTCGGAAGAATGCCTAAACTGAACATCGGCTTGGTCGGTTGTGGATTCATGGGACGGGCCCATACCAATGCCTACAAACGTGTCTTGGATTTTTTCCCGGAGTTGAAATACCAGCCGGTCTTAAAGGCAGTCTGTAGTCATGACGAGACGGCCACGAAGCAATTTGCGAGTCAGTGGGGATACGAGACCCATGAAACCGATTGGCGCCGGTTGGTCGAGCGCACTGATGTTGGTGCAGTGGATATCTGCGTTCCCAACAAGCTGCATCATGAGATCGCCTTAGCTATCGCTGGGACCGGCAAGATTGTCCTGTGCGAAAAACCCTTGGCAATGAATGCAACCGAGGGTGAAGAGATGGTGGCGGCTGTGGAGAAGGCCGGCGTGCCCAATATGGTCTGGTACAATTATCGGCGCATTCCAGCGGTGTCGCTGGCCAAGACGCTCATCGACGAAGGCAAACTAGGCCAGCAGATCTATCATTACCGGGCCAATTTTCTCCAGGATTGGACGATCTCGCCAGACGTACCCCAGGGCGGCCATGGGACGTGGCGTTTGGACGCCCAGGCGGCGGGATCGGGTGTGACCGGTGATCTGCTGGCTCACTGCATCGATACCGCAATTTGGCTGAATGGCCCCATCAGGGATGTCAGCGCCGTGACCGAGACGTTTGTCAAAGAGCGCAGGAATGCCGAAAGCGGTCTGGTCCAGCCCGTAGGGATTGACGATGCCTGCGCCTTTTTGTGCCACTTTGCCAATGGCTCACTGGGACTGTTTGAATCCACTCGCTATGCGCGCGGCCACAAGGCTCTCTACACCTTCGAAATGAACGGTAGAGAGGCCTCTGTTCAGTGGGACCTGCACGACCT